>JAZGIK010000029.1:0-2556 GCA_036482035.1 Hydrothermarchaeaceae archaeon (SeqCode)
ATCTTCCCTTGTACCTACATCTGCTTTCGATTCCCAGCGAGGAATACCCCATACCCAAGCATTTGCATGGACAGGAGTTGAAAAACGCCTTTCAGGATGCACTGGCTGCAGTCAATATTCTCAATTCCAAACGCCAACCAATGGTATTGATTCTAGAGGACTGGCATTGGGTTGACGAGGCATCGGATTCGGCGCTGAGACATATTGTCAGTGTGATAGCGCCCTATTCTTTGATGGTAGTGGTAATTTATCGTCCAGAGTATGTCTCCAACTGGGAAAATTGGAGTTATCATACGCCCATAGTCTTAAAGCCCTTGGATAGTTCTCAAACTGACAATATCGTCAAATCTGTTTGGAAAGTAGAACAAATCCCGGAGGGTCTTGTATCCTTGATACATGGTCGCACTGGGGGCAATCCTTTTTTCATTGAAGAGATTTGCCACACTCTTGTTGAGGAGGGCACGATACAGATTAAAGACCGGCAGGCGTTTATGAGTCGTTCTCTGAAGTATCTCAGTCTCCCGGACACAGTACAGGCCGTAATCCACGCAAGGTTAGATCGGCTGGACCCTAATTCCCGCGAATCATTGCGATTGGCCTCGGTCATTGGCCGGGAGTTTGCCCGACGTATCCTTGAGCGAATATCCACTTCTACCGAGCAGCTCTCACAGTCCCTGGAGACCTTGAAAGTCTTGGAGTTAATACAACAAATCCGAGTGGTCCCTGAAGCCGCATACTTATTCAAACACATACTGACTCAAGAGGTGACTTATGAGACGCTTCTCCGTCAGAAACGAAAAGAACTGCACGGCCTGGTCGGTCAAGCAATTGAAGAGCTCTATCACGACCGGATCGAGGAGCAAGTAAACCTCCTGCACCACCATTTCAGTTTAGCTGAAGACTGGCCGAAAGCGGTTAACTATGGACGCCAAGCCGCTAACAGAGCTTACAGGCTGAGCCAATTCCAAGAGGCTACAACACTATTGATGCGAGCGCAGGAGTGCTTGTTACAGCTCCCGGAGGATCGGAGTCGTCAGGAAACCTTAATTGATCTTCAACTGAAGATGAATTGGCCATTAATAAATTTAGGAGATTTAGATCGTGCATTACATATATGTCAAGAAGCCGAATCTGTAGCAAGATCTCTCGCCAGCCCAGTTTATTTGGGTAAGGTTTTCCACCAATATCATATGATTTATTTTTTCAAGAATAATTATAAAAAAGCCGAACAGTATGCTCTTCAGGCCCTCGAGCAACTTGAAGATAGCGAGGAGGATGCACTAATCTTACTCTTGAAGATGAATCTTGCAGCAGCTTATTTTTCTCTTGCACAATGGGAAAAAGCGGCAGAGCTTTATTCCGAGGTCATTCGCACTCAAGAAGCAAACAACATTCAAACAGAGTATTTAGAGGAGCAACCATATCTTCCTTACACCCATAGTTGTACCCATTTAGGCTACATCAGAGCGCTCCAGGGGTGCATCGAAGAAACAAAAATGCTTATAAAAAAGGGCAATGCTCCTGCCTTAAAACAGGTCGCCAATCTGCAGTCGAGGATTTGGTGTGCAGTGTGGCACAGCGCCTTTTCAGCTTTGGTAGGGGAGGATCATGGGGCATTGGGCCGTGTCGAGGAAGTTCTCAAAGTTGCCGAAAAGACTGACTCTCCCATTTTATGTTTTCTTGGGTATGCGGCGAAAGGCAATGCCTTGATGGCGGCAGAGGAGTTTGAGTCTGCCCAGCAAGTATACGAACAGGCCCTAAAGGCTATTGAAGGTACTGCACATCGAAGGTTTTTGGAATCAGTTTATTATGGTCTCGTGCAGGCGACTCTGGCCTTGGGAGACAGGTCCGCAGCCGAGAGATACTATCAGGCGGGGCTTCCATTGGTAGAGTTAAACCCGGAGAAAGAGGCTTCCAGGTTTGATTGCCTGAGGGGTCGATTGCTGGCATCAAATAGTCCACCAGACTTTGAGCAAGCAGGGTCATTTTTTGAACAAAGCATAAAGGCTGATGAGACATCCGGCGCGGTTGTGCCGGCAGCCCAGACCCGCTATTACCTGGCCCAAATGCTTGCCCGTAAAGACGAAGTTGGACGCGCCCGCGAAATGCTCATTGGTCTCCGCGAACACTTCCAAAGCTGGAGTATCCCTGTATGGCAGCGAAAGTGCGAACAGGAATTGGAGACCCTGACATCTTTGGAATAAGAGCAACATTACCGCAAAACTGACTAACTATATCTTGTGTTTTTTATAATAGTCTCAAAAGTACAGATTAATCTTGATATCACAGTCTTCTATATAGTCTGAAAACATGTGATTTCTCCAACTAATCAGCACTTTTAGAGAGCCCCGAAGACTTGTGATATCATCATTTTTGGAAAGGAAGCCGAGGCCCCAATCCCAACCCATGCTAGGGTGAATAACATAACCAAAGCCATTTTGGATATCTAAATCGTATCACAACTCAAGAGGGTGAATCCGACCCCATGGATTTGCCCTTTTTATTTGCCTAAAGCCGCATTTTTCGGGACTCTGATTTGACATCAAGCCAAAAAAT
>JAZGIK010000030.1:0-2561 GCA_036482035.1 Hydrothermarchaeaceae archaeon (SeqCode)
GTGCCGACGGTGGCTGGAGAGGAAGATCTTCCGGAGCCAACCCTGTATGCAGGCGAGGACCTTAGTCCCGAAGAGGCCCAGAAGCTTTTGAGAGGCGAGGACATTGACCTGGAAGAGGCACAGAGGCTTTTGGAGAAGCTGGAGGGAAACCAGGACCAGATAAACGAGTATCTGGAGAGTTCCGGCATCCCGGCGCCGCTTAAGGGCTTCATGTCAGGAAGGTATAACCTCCACATTGGAGATGAAACTGTCGGCGTTGTGATGGATGGCGGAAAGCTCGAAGAGGTCAAAGAAGGTGGGGTGGAGAACCCGACGACCGATATATATGCAGACGAGGAGCTGATAGCGAAAATAGCGACTTCTGACGACCCGGTAGGCGCAATTATCGAGGCCCAGAAGACCGGCGAGCTGAAAAAGGAAGACCACGGCCTAATACCCAAGATAAAAGGATTTCTGATGTCCATCGCCCTGAAGATTCTTGACCTCGTGAGCTAAATGAAGATTCTGGTGATTGCAAATCGCGGGCAGTATAATCACCGCATATACCGGACGCTGAAATACCTCGGTGCTGATTCAAAACTTGTCCAAAACACAATATCGGTTGAAGAAATATCAGAAGAAAACCCGGAGGGCATTGTAGTCGGAGGGGGCCCATTTTTGGACGAGATAGGAAACTCTGATGACATAATAAAAAGCTATTACAAGGAGATACCAATGCTCGGAATATGCCTCGGTCAGCAGCTGATTTCAAAGCTATTTGGCGGTGAGGTCAGGACTGCAGACGTCGGCGAATACGCAGACTGTGAAATCATAGTCGACGAGGAAGACGAAATCCTGAAAGGCGTTGGTCCTACTTTCAACGCATGGGTATCCCATAATGATGAGGTCTCAAAGATGCCTTCTGATTTCATAAAACTCGCACACTCTGATATCTGCGAGGTGGAGGCGATGGCACATAAAAACTTCCCCCTGTACGGCATTCAATTCCATCCTGAAGTCGAGCACACTCCCAAAGGGCCGGAGATCTTTAAAAACTTTATCAGAATTATTAAAACTGGTTGATGATTTCTTTCTCGCTCATAGTTCTCTCACAGTAAGAGCATCTGATCTTTATAGGGCCTTTTTCTTCGACTGCAAATACGGTCTTTGTTTTTTCAAAATTTGTGATGCAGTTGGGGTTGTCGCATACTAAGACCCCTTCTAGAGTCTTCGGCAACGAGACCTTCTTCTTTTCCCGTACCTCATAGTCTCTGATTATGTTTATAGTTGATTCTGGAGAGATAAGAGAAATTTTATCGACCTCGTCGGCTTTGAGTTCCCTCCCCTCTACTTTAACTATGTCTTTAACGCCCACCTTTTTTGAAGGGACGTTCATCGCAACGGTCAGCACTGCTTTCGGGTGCTCTTTTCTGACGCCGATTATCTGCAACACGTTCAATGCCTGTCCGCCTGTTATGTGGTCGATTACAGTGCCGTCTTTAATCCTCTTTACTTTGACTCCTTTCATTAGCTGAGAACCCCCATGACAAGTCCCAAAACGGCCATCCTCACAGGCAGGCCATAACGCACCTGCTTGAAGTACCTCGCACGTTTTGTCGCATCGACCTCCGGAGATATTTCATCGACTCGTGGTAGAGGGTGGAGGATTATCGCATCCCTTTTTGCGGATTCCAGAGTCTGCAGAGTAATCCTGTATGCCCCTTTTACCTTTTTGTATTCTTCCGGGTCGGGAAATCTCTCCTTTTGGATTCTTGTAACATATAAAACGTCACAATCTGGAATGGAGCCCTCCAACTCGTTGGTCTCTTTTATCGTTGTATCGAATTTTGCTAAATCGGCTGTAACTTCTGCCGGCATTTCGAGGCCCTTCGGGGATATGAGAGTCATATTTGCTCCAAACATGGCCAGTGCATAAGCGAGCGAATGGACAGTTCTGCCATATTTTAAATCCCCTATTAATGCGACTTCCTTTTTGAGGCTTCCCATTTCTCTTTTAATTGTGTACAGGTCGAGGAGCGTTTGTGTTGGGTGCTGGTTTGAGCCGTCGCCAGCATTTATCACGGGTATTTCAGAGACATTGGCTGCGAGCCTTGCCGCGCCCTCGCGCGGGTGTCTGATTACAATAGCATCGCAATAACTCTCTACTGTTTTTATCGTGTCTTTAAGGCTCTCCCCCTTGGCTATAGCTGTTGCGCCTGGTTCTGAAAATCCTATAACGTCACCTCCCATCCTCCTAATAGCCGTCTCAAATGAAAGCCTCGTTCTGGTACTCGGTTCAAAAAATAGGCATCCCAGTATTTTTCCATGCAGGTAGTTGTTTTCACGTCCAAGCCTTTTTTCCATGTCTTTTGAAATCTTTAAAATGTGATTGATTTTGGCCTTGTTGAAGTCTCTTATTGAGAGGATGTCGTGTAATTTCATATACTTACCTTTTAAAAATCCCGCTCTTAATCCTCTCCATGAAGCCCTTCTCCGGGGACTCTGGCGGCGATGTTAGCTCCTCTTCCTCTCCTTCCTCCCGTTCTTCCTTCTCTTCTTCCTTACTTTCTTCCCTACTTTCT
>JAZGIK010000031.1:0-9820 GCA_036482035.1 Hydrothermarchaeaceae archaeon (SeqCode)
TGTGAGGCAAAGGCAATAGACCTTGAACAGAAAGACGAGGTCATAGAGATAGACGTTGGAGCGATTGTTGTTTCAACCGGGTATGAACTGTTCGATCCATCTGCGCTCGAGGAATATGGATTTGGCAGGTACCAGAACGTTGTCTCAAATTTACAGTTCGAACGTATGTTATCTGCTTCCGGTCCGACAGGGGGGCACATCATAAGGCCTTCAGACAGGGCAGAGCCAAAGAAAATTGCATTTATCCAGTGTGTCGGCTCGAGAGATGTCCGGTACTATTCATACTGCTCGCAAATCTGTTGCATGGCAAGTACCAAGGAGGCGATATTGGCAGGTGAGCATTTGCCAGAGCTAAAGTCCACCATATACTACATGGACGTGCGTGCATTTGGTAAGGGGTTCCAGGAGTACGTCAACAGGTCAAAAGACGAATACGGCGTCAGCTACGTCAGGGCCAGACCGTCTCAAATACTGGAAGACCACGAGACCAAAAACTTGATCATTTGCTACGATGACACGCTGACAGGCGAATTTAAGGAAGAAGAGGCAGATTTGCTCGTCCTAGCTCCTGCATTAAAACCCTCCGATGGTTCAAAAGAACTTGCAGAAATCCTGGGGATTGACACAGACAGCTATGGATATTTTGGTGAGGTTTCAGAAGAAGCGCCTTTTGATACTATAAAGCCAGGGATATTTGCAACTGGTGCATGCAAAGGACCAAAGGACGTTCCAGATTCGGTCGCACAGGCAAGTGGGGCCGCAGCAATGATAGAGTCGCTTCTGGCAGACTCGAAGAACTCTATGACAGCAGTACGCAAGGAAGTGCCAGAGAAAGAACTGGCGGATGAGCCGAGGATAGGCGTCCTCATCTGCAGTTGCGGTCTAAATATCTCGGGCGTCGTTGACGTGAAATCCGTGACAGAATACGCAAAAACCCTGCCGGGAGTCGTCTACGCAGAAAACAGCATGTACGCATGCTCGGATGACACGCAGGTCCATATAACGGATATTATCAAAGAAAAAGACCTGAACAGGGTCATCATCGCTTCGTGCACCCCTAGAACTCACGAACTGCTGTTCAGGGATACCTGCAGGGACGCAGGCCTCAATCCGTATCTCTTTGAGATGGCAAACATCAGGGAGCACTGCTCGTGGGTGCACGGCAGAGAGCCCGAGAAAGCGACAGAAAAGGCGAAGGACCTGGTGAGGATGGCCGTGGCGAGGTCCGCACTGTTAAAACCCCAGAAGATTAGGACATTTGATGCGGATAAGTCAGCCACCGTAATCGGAGGAGGACTTGCAGGTATGACCGCTGCCGTGGAAATCGCAAAACAGGGCTTTAAAGTGGACTTGATAGAGAGAAATGAAGAGCTCGGCGGTTATGCAAATGATTTAAACTCGATTTTCCTCTCTGCTAAAGACCCGAAAGGGATAATCGGACCGCTGGAGGAGGAAGTGGAAAAGCATCCCAATATAAACATCCATCTCGGGGCCACCGTCACAAAACTTGATGGATTCACAGGAAACTTTGAACTCACCGTGCAAAAGAATGGAGACAGCATTACTAGGAAGACCGGTGCCATTGTCGTCGCAACAGGAAGCGACGTGTTAAGACCAGACGGAAAACACCTGTACGGGCAGAATAAAAATGTCCTGACCCAGCTCGAGCTAGAAAAAATGCTGAAAGAATCAAAATTTGCATTTGAGCAGGCAGTGATAATACAGTGCGTCGGCGCAAGAGATGAGACCCGGCCACCGTGCTCGAGGACCTGCTGCATAGACGCGATTAAAAATGCCATAAACCTGAAGAACCTGAATCCGGAAGGCAACGTGATTATCCTCTTCAGAGATATGATGACTTTTGGAAAGTACGAGGATTATTACAAAAAGGCCCAGGAGGAATACGGAGTCAAATTTGTAAGATATATGCCGGAGAGACCTCCCGAGGTTGTTGAGGGAGACGGGAAACTCAAAGTAACGATATACGACACTTCGCTGGGAAGCAATCTGGAGATAATGGCTGACCGTGTCATTTTATCGACACCTCACGTCTCGCCAGAGGGTACAGATGAGCTGCAAAAGATTTTGAAGGTTCCAAGGAGTGCTGACGGCTTTTTCATGGAGGCCCACGCAAAACTGAGGCCCCTTGAGTTTACATCGGATGGCATATTCCTGTGCGGCTCGTGCCAAGGGCCCAAAGAACAGTCTGGCGTCATCGCCCAGGCGGCTGGCGCAGCTTCAAAGGTCTGTTCCATGCTGTCAAAAGGCGTCATAGAAGCAGAAGCGATAACCGCAGTGGTGGATGAAGAGCTTTGCATCGCATGCGGCAGGTGCACGGAAACATGTCCGCTTGACGTAATCTCCATCGTTAAAAACGAAGCGGGAGAGGATAAAGCCCTCGTAAATGATGCGATATGCAAAGGATGTGGCGCGTGCGCTTCCGTCTGTCCGAATGGAGCGATTACTCCAAGACACTTTGAAAAGGCCCAAATACTTGCAATGATAGATGAACTTTTGGAGGGTGCGAAAGATGCCGCATGAGCCGAGGATAGTGGTATTTGCCTGCAACTGGTGCTCTTACGCAGGTGCCGACCTTGCAGGTGTTTCCAGGATACAGTACCCTCCGACCGTGAGGATAATCAGGACTATGTGCTCGGGCAGATTTGACCCGGATTTTGCGCTTCGGGCCTTCGAGAAGGGCGCGGACGCTGTCCTGGTTTTGGGATGCCACCCCGGGGACTGCCATTACGCAGAAGGAAACCTGAAGGCAGAAAAAAAGGCCGAAATGACAGCAAGATTACTCGATGCCCTTGGAATCGATCCGGCAAGGTTCCGCCTCGAGTGGGTATCGGCAGGTGAAGGTTCAAGATTCGCAGGAATCGTTAAAGAGTTCACTGAAACTTTGGAGAAACTTGGGCCCAGTCCGCTATTAATTTCACATCAACAGCAAATAGGAGGCAACTGATTTGGCGACGGACGAAGAGCCGAGAGTAGGCGTTTTTGTATGCAAATGTGGATTAAATATTGGGGGCGTGGTAGACTGCGACAAGGTAGCCGAGGTATCAAGGTCCTTTCCCAACGTGGTCCATTCACAGGCAGATAAGTATACGTGTTCGGACACCGGTCAGGAGGAGATAAAGGAGAAGATAAAGGAGCACAACCTGAACCGCGTTGTTGTAGCGTCGTGTTCTCCCAGGCTTCACGAGCCTACTTTCAGGAGGACAGTTGAAGAAGGCGGATTGAACCAGTATCAGTTCGAGATGGCCAATATAAGGGAACATTGCTCCTGGGTTCACACACGGGAGCCGGAGAAGGCCACAGAAAAGGCAACCGACCAGGTGAAAATGGCTGTTGCCAAAGCAAGGCTGCTGGAGGCCCTGCCGTCCTTCAGGGTACCTGTCACAAAAGCAACTCTGGTGCTTGGAGGAGGCGTAGCAGGAATTCAGTCAAGCCTCGACCTGGCGAACATGGGCTTTAAGGTTTACCTCGTGGAGAGACAGCCCAGCATCGGCGGCGTAATGGCGCAGCTTGATAAAACATTTCCCACGCTCGATTGCTCCATCTGCATAGAAGGCCCGATGATGAGCGATGCAGGCAAGCACGAGAACATAGAACTCCTGACATACCATGAGCTGAAAAAGGTTGAGGGATTTGTTGGAAACTTCAAGGCAACGGTTGTAAGAAAGCCCAGATACGTCGATGAGGTTGAATGCAATGGTTGTGGCATCTGCTATGAGGTGTGTCCTGCAGTGGTTCCAAACGAGTTCGACGAGGGTTTTGGTCCCAGAGGAGCCATATATCGGCAGTTCCCTCAGGCAGTGCCAGATAAAGCGACAATCGATAAGGAACATTGTATAGACTGTGGCCTCTGCGAACTCGTATGTGAGAAGAACGCAATCAGAAGGGACGACGAGCCGCAGGAACGCGTGTTGGATGTAGGCATGATTGTCGTGTCAACAGGATATGACATATACGACCCTGCAGAAAAGAACGACTACCACTATCTGGATTACCCGAACGTAATCACTGCCCTGGAGCTTGAGCGCCTGATGAATGCATCAGGACCAACACAGGGACATGTAATAAGGCCCTCAGACGGCGAAGACCCAAAGAGAATCGGTTTTGTCTTGTGCATAGGCACGAGAGACCGCGGAGACGAGTCCTACTGCTCTGGCGGCGTGTGCTGCACATATACGCTAAAGCTGGCAGCACTGCTGAAGGAGAAGCATCCCGAGGGGGACGTGATTATATATTATATTGACATCAGGTCCATCGGAAAGGGCTTTGAAGAGCTTTACACACGTGCAAGACAGGCAGGCATAAAATTTATACGGGGAAAACCTGCCGACATCAGGGAAGACAAGAATAAAAACCTGATACTCACGGGAGAGAACACGCTGGCCGGCACTGTGGACCAGACCGAGCTGGACCTCCTCGTGCTCTCTATAGGAATGGTACCGAAAAAGGATGCCCACACACTTGCACAAATACTGAACATTTCGAGAACTGGAGACGGATTCTTCATGGAAAAACACCCAAAGCTTGCCCCGGTTGACACGCCGACAGGTGGGATATTCATAGTGGGAGCATGTCAGGGCCCAAAGGACATTCCGGTATCTGTGGCACAGGCCAGGGGCGCGGCAGCAGCGGCAGCCATCCCAATGCTTGCAGGGGAGATAACGCTCGGCGGCGACATTGCATCGCTCATTGAAGAAAATTGCATAGGCTGCGACATCTGCGTGAAGAAGTGTCCATACAGTGCATGGGAGCTGATAGAGGTAGGTAAGAAAGAAGACGGAAAGCCAATAAAACTGGCGAAGCTAACAGAAGTACTCTGCAAGGGGTGCGGCACATGTGCTGCGGACTGCGCAAAAGATGCCATAGAGATGAAGCACTTCACAGATGCGCAAATCATGTCACAGATAGATGCAGCACTGGAGGACAATCCAGAAGATAAGATTCTGGGCATACTGTGCAACTGGTGCTCTTACGGCGGCGCCGACACAGCCGGCGTTTCCAGAATGCAGTATCCTACAAACATCAGGATCGTAAGGGTCATGTGCACTGGCAGAGTCGACAAAAAATTTGTCGACTATGCCTTTGGCAAGGGCGCAGGAATGGTGCTAATTTCGGGCTGCCACATCAACGACTGCCACTACATATCTGGCAACGAGCACATGGAGAAAAGAGAACCCATAATTCGAAGAACGATAGAACGTAAGGGCATTGACCAGGAACGCTTCAAGCTCACATGGATATCTGCTAGCGAGGGTGCAAAGTTCCAGGAAACCATCAAGGAGCGCACGGAAAAGCTAGAAGAGCTCGGACCGAGGGACCTCAAAAAGGAGAAGGCGGCAGCAGAAAAGGCAGCGGCCGAAGCAAAGAAGAAAGCAGAAGAGGCAGCAAAAAAGGCGGCCGAGGCAAAAAAAGAGTAGGGATTTTCCCTACCTTCTTCTTTTTATTTTATACTGGTATTCAAAATCTTTTAAATAGTTAAACCCTATTAAGACGGAAGTAAAAGTGGGCCCGTAGCTCAGTCTGGCCAGAGCGGTTGGCTCTTAACCAATTGGTCGAGGGTTCAAATCCCTTCGGGCCCGTTTGAATTATTGACGTTTGAAAAAAGAAAAAGTCTTCACCCAAAAAGAAAAGTGCGTGCGGGAAAATATATTTATATCTACGTTTACCAACCTATCAGAAGTCGGGCCCGTAGTCTAGCGGTTATGACGTCACGCTTACAACGTGAAGATCGGGTGTTCGATTCTCCCCGGGCCCATTTGAATCCTTTTCTATGTAGAAAAGTCTTCACCCAAAAGACCCGCTTTCGCTAAAGCGAAAGCTCCATCCGTATGATATATTTCATCACGTCCAACAGCAATAAGTTCCGGGAAGCAGAGGAGATATTTTCCGGTCACGGCATCTCCATCGAGCAGAAGTCAGCTCCCTATAAGGAGATACAGGCAGACACCCTCGAAGAGGTGGTAATGGAGGCACTCGAGAGCATAGACGAGGAAAATATATTCATAGAGGACGCTGGCCTCTTTGTAGACGCGCTCGGAGGATTCCCGGGCGTCTACTCGAGATACGTTGAGGATGTGCTCGGAAACGAGGCGATTTTAAAATTGCTGAGTGACGTTAAAGAGCGAGGTGCAGTGTTCAAGTCAGTCGTTGGATACAAAGGCAATGATATAATGATATTCGAGGGCACCGTTGAAGGCGAAATTGCTGAAGAAAAGAGAGGCAACGCAGGCTTCGGCTACGACCCAATATTTATTCCAAAAGGTTTTAATAATACCTTTGCCGAAGATATCAACCTCAAAATGCGGTTATCGCACAGGAAGCAGGCGATGGAAAAGCTTGCTGAATATCTGGCAAACAAGGACAAGAAGTGAAAAAATGGCAAGGATGCATTCAAGGAGAAAAGGAAAATCGAGCTCTACGAGGCCCGTGAGGACCGCGCCTCCGAAATGGGTAGAGCACTCGCCAAAAGATATGGAGGCCATTATTGTCAAACTGGCTAAAAAGGGCGAAAGTCCCAGCAAGATTGGAATAATTTTGAGGGACCAGTATGGAGTACCGCTCATAAAGACACAGACAAACAAGACAATAACACAGATACTCGCAAAAAATGGAATAAAGCCTGAAATCCCCGAAGACCTGATGAACCTATTGAGAAGGGCAGTAAATCTGGATAAGCACAACACAGCAAATCATAAAGACATGAGCTCCAAGCGGGGGATGCAGCTCATCGAGGCAAAAATCAGAAGACTTGCAAAGTATTATAAGAGAACCGGGAGACTTCCAGAAGACTGGAAATACAATCTCAACCAGGCCAAGCTGATTGTAAAGTAGATTTTGGTGCTTTTTTATGAAGATGGCCCGGGATTCACAATGAAGTTCCCATGCGAGTGAATCTGAGGAGTGGAACGAAATGACGAGAATGGCCAGGGAGTTCAAAGAGGCCTCGAAGCTCTTGATGGAACATCTCCAGAACGGCAAAGTCCCGAGGGTCATGACACACAACGATGCAGACGGGATAACCGCAGGGGCGATAGCGCACAAGGGCCTCCTGAGGGAAGGATATCCGGCGCAGACCCAGGTAGTAAAGCAGCTCAAGGAAGACATAATAGCGGGACTTGGAAAAGAAGACGTCCAACTGGTCATCTTCACCGACATGGGGAGCGGCCAGCTGCCGGAGATAAGAGAGCACCTCCTGGACAAAAGCTTTGTAATAGTCATAGACCACCATGAACCAAAAGAGGTGGAACACGAAAATCTTGTGCATCTGAATCCTCACTTCCACGGCATTGACGGGGCACGGGAAATCAGCGGTTCCGGAATGTCTTACTTTTTTTTCAAAGCTTTAAATAAGAAAAATACAGACTTTTCTGCCCTTGCCGTTGTAGGGGCATTGGGGGACATCCAGGATGCAGACGGAAAGCTCATCGGTCCAAATTCCGAGATACTCAAGGACGGCACAAAGGCAGGCGTGTTGAAAGCAGAAAAAGACCTGAGGCTCTTTGGCAGGCAGACCCGGCCACTCTACAAGGCCCTCGAATATACGACCGAGCCGTTCATACCGGGCTTAAGTGGTAGCGAATCGTCATGCATCCAGTTTCTAAAAGACCTTGACATCCCTGTGAAAAGAGGGGAGGATTTTACCATGCTCGCAGACCTTGACCCGGATGAGAGACAGAGGCTCACAACAGCGCTGATACTGAAGATGATTGAACACCAGATACCTCCAAAGGTTGCAGAGGGCATTGTGGGCGAGGTGTACACCCTCATAAAAGAGGAGAAGAGGACCCAGCTACGTGACGCAAGGGAATTTGCGACCATTCTCAATGCCGCCGGCAAAAATAAAAACCAGAGCATCGGCCTGGCAATCTGCCTCGGAGAGCGCGGAGAGATGTATAGGAGATCCATGGACCTTCTAAAAGAGCACAAAACATATCTCTCGTCGTGCTACGGCTGGATATCAAAAAATGTGGACAGAATCAAGGAGATGGACACGCTGTACTACTTCCATACAGGCGATGAAATCGATGAGAACGTTCTGGGCACGGTAGCGTCCATGGTCCTGAATTCCAGAATCTTAAAGTCTGTAAAGCCGGTAATTGCATTTACGCAGACTGAAGACGATGACATAAAGATTTCGGCCAGAGGAACAAGAGAGCTGATTGAAAAAGGGCTAAACCTCGGTAAGGCCATGGGCTATGCCTCGGAAAAGATGGACGGCAAGGGAGGGGGGCACGACATAGCGGCAGGTGCCAAAATAAATATCGGCGATGAGGAAGAGTTTTTACGGTACGTTGAAGAAAAGATAAAAGAGCAGATGTAAGATGAGATCCAGTAAACCCTGCACGGCCAGCATAACGTTCGAATACGACGACGGTCGCGAAGCGGAAGTAGTTGCAAAAATGCTGGAGGTAGACAATAGAGTCGCCCCAAAGAAATTAAGGATAGAGACAGTGCACAGGGAAAATATGGTAATAACCAACATCGAACACGAGCAGCCTGGCACAATCTTCGCAACAGTTGACGACCTGATATTCACCGAGCGGCTGATATCAAGCCTTATTGGAGTAAAAAAATGAAATTCCAGATGAGTGCCAGTCTTCTACTGAGCGGCAAGGTGGACGAAAAAGCGGTTGAAAGCGCGGTCGAGGAAGCAAAACCACTGCTTTCGAAGGGAGCACCCGAGGGAAAGGGTGCAGTGATAGATTCTTGCGTTGTGTCCGGAGACACAATAAATATCAAAATCTCTTCCGGTAGATATGTCCGCCCTCACGACGCCATAATGCGGATTAACAAGTACCTCTCATCGAGGCTGGGCAAAGAGCAAAAGGTCGGGATAAGGCAGATAGTGGTCGATAATTACGAAATATGGTACGAGCTAAAGCAGGAGCCTCTGGAAGAGATAGCTCTACCATTCACCGAGACGATAGAGATCAAGGACAGAGAGGCCCACCTGGTGCTAAAGGACATAGACCAGCAGGCCCTCGAAGATAAATACGTTGACCGACTTTTAAAGAGGCTTGACGAGAAGATAAGCCAGCAGCACATGCACGGAAAGGCAGAATACGTCGAGACCGTAAAGAAGAGCGGGAAAAGGCTTGACAGATACCAGATGCTCGAAGACCCTACAACCGAGCTCGTCAAAAATAACTGGGTACAGCATGCAGGAGTCGGCGTCTGGACCATTCTGCCACAATACACCGCGCTCATGAGGGCTGTCGAGGAGCTCGTACTTGACAATGTCGCGAAGCCACTCGGCTTTGACGAGGTATTCCTGCCGAAAATCACCAACCTGGACATACAGAGGAAAAAGGGGCAGCTTGCGGGCATCCCGAATGAAATATGGTGGGTGTGCCCGCCAAAATCAAGAGACCCGAAACAGTGGGAGGAATTCTCTGACTACGTAAAAATAACAGGCAAAAACGCGCCTGAAAAACTTCTTGAAAATCTCGCAGAGCCCGCATTCTCACTTGCTTACGCCCAGTGCGAGCCTTTCTACGACATCTGGGAAGGGCGGGTGATTAACCGGGATAAACTGCCTGTGAAATTCGTGGACCGTTACGGCCCTACATGGAGATATGAAAGCGGCGGGCTCAAAGGTCTTGAGAGAGTCTCAGAGTTCAAGAGAATCGAATTCATGTGGATATCCTCGCCAGAGGAGGCAGTGGAAATCAGAGACGCGGTAAAGGACAAAGCGCTTCATATCGTTGACAAGATATTCGACCTGGAGTGGAAGCTTGACGCAACGACTGCTATCTACCTGGAGCATGCAGGAGAGAAAGCGACCAAAGAGGACCGCGATTAT
>JAZGIK010000032.1:0-13906 GCA_036482035.1 Hydrothermarchaeaceae archaeon (SeqCode)
GCAGAGAAGCTGATAGAGGATGTAAGAGTAAAGGCAGCGGAAATCCAAAAGCAGGCCGAAATAGACGGTAAAGAGACGGCTGAAAATCTGATGAATGAGGCAAAGAAAGAAGGAGAAGGAGAGGCAGAAAAGCTCATCTCCGGAAGCAAAAAAGAGGCCGATGGAATCAAAAAACGATCCAAAGACAAAGTCGGAGGAGCTGCCGATGCCATAGTTAAGAGCGTGCTGGAGGTATAGCATGGAAAACATTGACAACATCGCCGGAAAAATCGCTGCCGAGTCCGAGCAAGAGGTCAAAGGAATACTAAAAGAGGCGAAATCCAAAGCGGACGAAATAATCGGTGAAGCAGAAAAGAGGGCGGAGGCCCTGAAAGCGGAGATTGTAGCCAACGGCGAGAGGGACGCGGAACGGGAAAGACAGAGAATCGTTGCAAACGCAAAACTTCAAGCACGGAAGTTGAAACTTGACGCAAAGGAAGACGTCATAATAGAGGCGTTTAAAACTGCAGAGAATCAGCTTAAAGAAATCGGCGCCAGCGCGCAATATTCCTCTGTCCTTGAGGCATTAATAAAGGAAGCCCAGGCAGTGGTGAGAGGAGATATAGAGGTCATTGCCAGAAAAGATGACTCAAAAGTGTTGACCCCTGAATTTCTGAAGAAACTCTCAGCAGATACAAAATCTCACGTAGAGCTGGCATCAAGCTCCATTGCCACAATCGGAGGCGTAATAGTAAAGGCAAAAGACGGCAAGACAGAGGTTAACAACACAGTTGAGATGCGAATGGAAAGGATGAGAGGAGACATAAGACCTAAGGTTGCGAGTGCTCTCTTTGCAGAGGGTTAAATGGATGTAAAAAAGACTGCAAAAAAGATAAAGAGTATGGAGGTAAGAGGGGCCGGAAATATCGCAAGGACCGCCGCACTGGCACTTAAAACATACGCAGAGACGTCGAAGGCGAAGACGCCAAAAGAATTTATTAAAGGGCTAAAAGAGGCAGGGGATATACTAATTTCTGCGAGACCCAGCGCAGTATCCCTGCCAAACTCTGTGAGATTTATGCTCCACCAAGCAGAGGGTCCCAATCTCGACGTCGCAGAGCTTAGAGAGCTGGTAGTCGATACGGCAGATAAGTTTATAGAGGACTCCAAAACTGCCATAAAGAGGATCGGAGAAATCGGTTCGGGGAGAATATCGGACGGGGACACAATACTCACACACTGCAATTCGCAGGCCGCACTTTCTGTAATAAAAACCGCTTTTAGACAGGGCAAAGATGTAAAAGTATTTGCAACCGAGGCAAGGCCGAGGTACCAGGGACATATTACCGTCAGGGAATTAGCAAAGGAGGGGATACCGGTCACCCTGATAGTCGATTCTGCTGTAAGGGTATTTATCAAAGACATAGACAAGGTGATAGTTGGCGCTGACAGTATTGCAGTTAACGGGGCCGTGGTCAACAAGATTGGCACCTCTCAGCTTGCCCTCATCGCACACGAATCAAGGACCTTATTTTTTGTTGCCGCCGAAAGCTACAAGTTCCATCCGGAAACCGTCCTCGGGGAGCTCATCGAGATAGAGGAACGTGACGCAAACGAAGTCGCAGATCCCCGGGATTTCAAGGGAATAAAAATCAGGAACCCTGCATTCGATGTGACCCCCCCGGAATACGTCGATCTTATTATAACCGAAAGGGGGGTAATGCCTCCCCAAGCTGCGCTCACGCTGATAAGAGAACGGTTTGGATGGGCCCTATAAGCGATATCACCTAGCAGTGCCAATTTGTCTTTCTATTTCGGTTTCAAGATGTCCTATCCGTGATTTAAGCTCCTCCAGCCTTTTCTTATACGCGAGGAGTTCTTCTTTAGATGGCCCTTCACTGATTTTTGTCTTTAAAGAATCCAGCTCCTCTTCCTTCGCCTCGATCTCTGCCAGGATTTCTTCTTTTTCCTCTTCAGGAACGGCCTTTGACTTCCCCACGACTTTTGTGAGTGAGATGAATGACTCCACCTTTGGTGTGACCTCGTCGAAGACCTTCAAGTATGTGCCTCCCAGCCTTTCTGAAGCATCGAACCCTTCCAGTTCCATGCGTAACTTGTCACGTAGTTGCACTATGTCTTCTCTCTTTTCCTCTGCCTTTTTGCAGTCCTCTTCAAGTCCCTTTAAATCGTTGAAGTTGAGATCGAGCTTCACAATTAGCTCTGCCTCCTTTTTCTTGAGCGGCAGTGCCTTTTGCACTATCTCCTGCGCTTCGTATTTCAGCACGCTCTCTTTGGCTATTTCGTGCTTTGATGCTGTCCCTTTTATCGTGTCAAAAAGTCCTCCCTTTTCCAGCGATTTAATCTGTATGCCATCAATGTTTGCATTACCTGCAATGATAGTATTAAAAAGCTCCTCTACGGAGATGCTTTGTCCATTGAAGACAATCCCGCACCCTTCGACAACGTCGGCAGTCTTTTCCACAAACGCATCTCTTATCACCTCGAGCCTGTTGCTGACTTCCCTCTCTATCTTCTCAAACGCGATTGTGTACTCCCTTTTTCTTTCAAAATATTTGCTACACTTTTCTGATGTCAGTCTCCCGACGTCCTCGTGCTGCTGCTGCAATTTTTCGAGTTTGGCCCTGATGCTTTCTTCGTCCTTTTCTTTTAAAGATGCGATTCTCTTCTGGTCCCCTCTAATCCTCTCTTTTATGTGTGCAATCTCATCCAGAATCTCGTTCCTCCGGGATTCGAGCTTTTCTGGGCGTGAGGGATAACCGCGGATGATGGACCGGTAAACCTCGTCTAAAAGTTTTTCAAAGCCCTCGATTCCTGAGAGCATGGAGTCGAGAAAGCCTTCAAACCCCTCATCCTTTACGGACTTGTATCTCTTGAGCCCCTCGCACAACTTTGAGATGGAATACCAGCCCTGCTTTAGCTCGGCTAAATCTTTTGGTACTTGTGTGGAATTTTCTGGCATTGTTAGAAAGTGAAAAGAGGAAGATAAATATTTTTGGGCATATAGCAAGGTTTTTTATTGATAATGGCATACTTGCTTACATGAATAGCGTCTCGGACGGGATAAAGAAGATTCCAAAGTCTGGTATCAGGGAGTTCTTTGAGTTAACTATAGGTATGGACGACATTATATCGCTGGGTGTCGGTGAGCCGGATTTCGTGACACCCTGGCACATTCGCGAGGCGTGTATAAACTCCCTCAAAAAGGGATATACAATGTACACCTCCAATTATGGTCTTTTAGAGCTGCGGGAGGTAATATCGGAATGCATAACAAAAGATTATGGTATTGATTACAACCCAGAAAATGAGATTCTGATCACGGTCGGAGTGAGCGAGGGATTTGACCTGGCGGTGAGGGCGATTTTAAATCCCGGAGACGAGGTGATAATACCCGAACCCTGCTACGTTTCGTATAAGCCCTGCACCATGCTTGCTGGTGGAAAGCCTGTACCAATCCCAACGAAAGTGGAGAACGATTTCAAGTTGCTGCCAGAGGAAGTTGAGGAGCGCATCACGAAGAAGACGAAGGCCCTCGTATTAAGTTATCCGAACAACCCTACAGGCGCAGTAATGACAAAAAGGGAACTGGAAGCGATAGCCGATGTCGTGAACGAGCACGACCTGCTTGTCATTTCAGACGATGTGTATGACAAGCTTACCTATGGTGGTAAACACGCGTGCTTTGCGGCATTAAATGGGATGCAGGATCGGACTATCTACTTAAACGGTCTTTCGAAGTCCCATGCGATGACCGGGTGGAGGATAGGGTACGCCGCATGCAACCCTGAAATAACCGAGGCAATGATGACGATCCACCAATACGCAATGCTATGCGCTCCAATAACTGGACAAATGGCTGCAATAGAGGCCTTAAAAAGAGGAGAGAAGGCCCTGAAAGAAATGGTGAACGAGTACAATCACAGGCGCAGGGTAGTTGTGAAAGGGCTCAATAAAATCGGGCTTCCGTGCTTCGAGCCAAAAGGCGCGTTCTATGCCTTTCCATCAATAGAATCCACAGGGCTCAGCTCCGAGGAATTTTCTCAGGGGTTATTAAAAGAAGAGAAGGTGGCAGTAGTTCCGGGGACCGCATTTGGCGATGCCGGAAAGGGATTTATAAGATGTGTGTATGCTGCTTCGTTGGACGACATATTGGAGGCAGTTACCCGGATGGGCCGGTTCTCTAAAAAGTTTTTATAACGTAACCTTCATAGATAATAATGAACAATTTTTCGGCGTTTGTGAGAGGTGGATAGAAAAGTGGAACCGGAGACTATTCGGCTTAAGGATTGTGACCCCAACTTCATAAAAGAAGCGATGGAAGCTGGAGGAAAGAAGGCAAACATATGCTTTCAGTGCGGTACCTGTACTGCAGGCTGTCCTACGGTATACGCCATGGATTACACCCCAAGACAGATAATGCGGATGGTGAACCTCGGGATGAAGGAGCAGGTGCTCAAAAGCGGCACAATCTGGCTCTGTGCTTCATGTTTCACCTGCCAGACCCGCTGCCCGAGAGGTGTTGAAATCACGTCTGTGATGGGGGCACTGAAGAGCATTGCCATTAAAGATGGCATTGAGATAGCGGATAAAAAAGGAGCGGCATTCTATGACTCATTTATCAAAGATGTAATGGGCCGCGGGAGGGTATTTGAACCCATGTTCCTGCTCAAATTCTTGGGCAGGTCAGAAAACTCACTCCCCGGTGTCATAAAGTCACTGGCAAAAGAAGCCCCGCTTGGTATGGAACTGGTCAAACGGGGGAAGATGGCATTTTTGCCCCACAAAATCAGGAAACCCGAGCAATTGAAAATCATATACGACAACATCCGCAAGATGGAGGAGGAAGCGCAATGAAACTGGCTTATTACCCTGGATGTTCTCTTGAATCCACCGGAAAGGAGTACGATATGTCAACTAAAGAGGTCTTCAAAGCTCTGGACATCGAACTTTCTGGGCTTAAGGACTGGAACTGTTGTGGATCTTCGGCGGCCTCCTCTACCGACTATCTTTTATCGCTCGCACTGCCCGCAAGAAACCTTGCAATATCTGAAAATGAGAACCTTGACGTAATGGCCCCCTGTCCGGAATGCTACTTGAAGCTCTGGAAGGCTTGTGAATCCGTAAAGGCAGACCCAGAAATGCTGGAGAAAGTAAATAAAATCCTTGAGGGCACCGGTCTAAAATTGCAGGGCAATATAGACGTGAAGCATCCCGTATACGTGCTGGTGAACGACTTTGGACTGGAGAAATTAAAAGAGCAGGTTGTAAAACCCCTTGATGAACTGAAGGTTGTTCCGTACTACGGTTGCGTAATGCTAAAGCCGCCGAGGGGGGACAGAGTAGACAGTGCAGAAAACCCGACCGGTCTTGACAGGATGATTACCACGGTAGGAGCTGCAGTGGTGCCATTTGATTTAAAGGTTAGTTGCTGCGGCGGCGCATTAATGCTCACGAATAGGGAGGTTATGCTAAAACTGACCCACGAACTTTTGAAGAGTGCTAAAAACGCTGGTGCTGATTGCATTATAACTGCATGTCCTCTCTGTCATATGGCACTCGATGCACGGCAAATCGAAGTCGAAAAGGAATATAACGAAAAAATTGATATGCCTATCCTCTATTTCACCCAACTTATCGGTCTTGCATTGGGTATTGCCCCCAATAAACTCGGATTGAACAAAAATTTTGTATCTGCCGAGAAATTGCTAAAATCTCTGAAAATGTAGTTCTTTTTAGAAAAATGTCCGAAATTATTTATATTATAACTTATTAAGATATGTTGGGGTGATTAAATGAGCGATATACCAATAGCAGCTGCGGATAGAATTATTAGAAATGCTCCAGGGAATGCAGGTCTTAGAGTCGGTACGGATGCGGCTACAGAGCTATCTGCTGTGCTAGCGGAGATTGGAACTGAAATAGCTGAAGAGGCAGGAAAATACGCCAGACACGCTGGCAGAAAAACAGTGAAGGCAAGCGACATAAAGCTTGCAACTAAATAGCCCTCTTGAATATATACCACTCGCCATCTATCCCCACCAACTCCCAGCCTTCCCTGCCCAGTTTATTTAAGGCGCTCTCCTGGGCTATTATGCCTCTCTCTTTTGGATGTGACATGTTCATCAGTGAATACTCGAACTTCATGTTTTACCTCCTATCATTTTTCCATGTCCTTTTCTTATATTAAACTCGCCGTCTTCGTATGCCACTTTTCCCCTCAGGATTACTGTATCTGCCTTTCCAACGGTTTTCCATCCCTCAAAGGGGGAGTACTTTGCCTTTGAATAGAATTCGTCTACGTCTATTTTGCCTTTTTCGTCCATATCAAGAATTAGAATGTCTGCATCTTTTCCCACTGCAATCTCTCCCTTGTGTTCTATGCCAAAAATCCTCGCAGGATTGGTGCACATGAGCCTTACAATGTCGAATAGTGAAATGGTGCCCTTGTTGACTAAAGTCAAGAATAACCTCGACATGACATCGAGGTTCGGAATTCCGGGCGGAGCCTCGAAGACCCCGGCTTCTTTTTCTGATTCTTCATGGGGTGCGTGGTCGCTTGCTATAATGTCTATCCTACCTGCTTTAAGCGCGTCCCAAAGCGACCTTAAATCGAGATGTGACCTCAAAGGAGGATTCGTCTTTGCCACTCCTTTTTTCTCCTTCAAATCCGTCTCGGTTAGAAGCAGGTGGTGGGGGGTGGCCTCAGATGTCGTGAAATTATTTAAATGAGTGAGGGCCTTCCTGCAGGAGATGTGACAGATGTGCACCCTTTTTTCGAGTTTTCGTGCAATGTCTGCTACCTTTTTTACAGCGATTTCCTCTGCCCTGGGCTCTCTCACCTGGCCATGCAACAAAAAATTGCTGCCATCTATATACCCCATGTTTCTCTCTATGGTTTCAGAATCCTCTGCGTGAAATGCAACCATCCTGCAGTTTTCTATGGCCTTCTTGAGCGTTTCGTCGTCTATTTCACCGAGTGTGCCGTCCATGTAGACCTTGCATGCAGTGTGAGCAATTTTGCCGATTTCTGGCAGGTTGTCCTGCGTTACCCCCAAGTTTATGCCAAAATCTGCAATGGATCTCCTTTCTGCCTCTTTAACCCTCATTTCAAAGGTTTTCACATCGATTACCGGGGGATTTGAGTTGGGCATGTCTATAAATGTTGTTACGCCCCCGGCAAGTGCTGCCCTGCTTCCCGAGTAAAAGTCCTCCTTCTTGCTGTCCTTGAAGTCACGCATGTGGACGTGTACATCGACGATTCCCGGTATCACCGGCCTTCCCTTAATATCTATGGTGTCATCGTCTTTCAGGTCTTTTCCAATCTCTGCTATCTTTTCCCCCTCGATTAGAATATCTCCCGAGATGATCTCCTTTGTGCTGATTATCTTGCAGTTCTTGAGGAGCATTGACGTAAAATTAGTTGAAGGGCTATTTAACTATTTTCAGCATGTCCGTTTTTGTTACTATGCCCGCAAGTTTCCCTTCCTTGGTCAATGGTATACCCGAAAATTTTTTATTGATCATGATTTTTAATGCGTCTTTTACCTTTGCTTTGATATCGAGCGTTATGACCTTCGGTGTCATTGCTTCTCTTACCAGAATGTTCCTTATCCGCGAGGAATGTCCCTTATCTGTAGCCTGTTTAAAGGCAAAAAGGGCCCTTGCCGTGCCCATCCCTGTCAAAATCCCAATGATATTGCCCTCTTCGACTACAACAACTCTTCCGATTTTCTTGTCCAGCATCAACCTTCTCGCATGAACGATTCGGTCATTCTCGGAGACCATAACTACGGACCTCTTCATTATGTCCTCCAGTTTTTCCTCTGAATCTGCGAGTGTTTTGACTATGTCTGTTTTTGTCACGATGCCGACCGGCCTTCCTTCATCCAACACTGAAAGGGATGATATGCCTTCCTTTAGCATTATATCCGTGGCCTTCTTTACGCTGACGTCCTTCTCTACTGAGATAACAGGGGATTTCATTGCAGTGGATATGTGAAGGCTGGAGGGCGAGGACTCTCCGTGTCTGGAGCTTCCGATGTGATCTGCAATGTCTTTCTCGGTCAAAATACCGCAGAACTCTCCGTCTGTTGTTACAACAATCCTTGAGATTCTCTTCTTTTCCATCAAGCTCACCGCATCGGAAAGCTTCCTGTTTTTGTCAACGGAGATTACCTTCCTTGTCATAATGTCTTCTACCGCCATTCTGTCTCTCTCCTCTGAATAGCTTAAAAAGCCACCCTTGGCTCACTCCCCGCCGAGCATGTGCTCCCTGCAGCTATCACACACAAATGTACCATTTACTTCGTACATCATAACGCCGTGGTCCCCGCAGTTCTCGCACGTACCTTCTTCAAGGAGTTCCCCTGTAGATACTCTCGCCCGCATCCTTGACATCTCCCGCAGTATCTCGATTTGACCCGGTGCAATGACCACGATATCCTTGTTGGTAATTATCCCGATCAGATTTTTATCTTCTATTACCGGTAGCCTGCGTATATTGTACTTTGCCATTATTTTGCTGGCTTCGGTAATAGTTGTGTTCGGGCCAATGGTCTTAACAGACTTTGACATTATCTTCGACACCTTGACGGTGCTGGGTTTTTTGTCAAGTGCCACGACACGATATGTGATGTCCCTCTCCGTGACAATGCCCACAGGTGATTTACCTTTAACAACTACCACGCTGCCTATGTTGTTTTTTTCCATTGTCTTGGCTGCTTCGCTGACTGGTATGTCTCCTGAAACGGTTTTAATGGTTTTTGTCATCGCTTCTTTTACTAAAATCTCTGTATCCATGGTCTATTCACTTCATATTTTCTTTTGATTTTTCCTTTCAGTTATTATAGATATATTCATTACGTCGTAAAAATATTTGGTCATATATGCAGTTTATCGCAGATACAATGCTCGGAAAACTCTCCAGGTGGCTCAGGTTGATGGGCTATGACGTGCTATATAAAAGCGATGCCGAGGACAACGAGATAATCGCGAATGCAAAGAAGAGGACAGTCTTGACGCGGGACAGGATGCTTTTTGAAAAAGCGAAAAGCGAGGGGCTCTATGCACTTCTTATTCGCAGCACGGACCTAAAGAACCAGCTTTTACAGCTGAAGGAAGAGACAGGAATAGAATTGCAGGACGCCCCAAAGCTCTCGCGGTGCCCGCTTTGCAACGGCGAGGTAGAAAGTATAGAGAAAGAAAAGGTAAGGGACAAAGTCCCACCGAAGGTATTCGAGAATTCAGAATTCTGGATTTGCAAAAATTGCCAAAAAATTTATTGGGAGGGAGGCCACTGGAAAAATATAAAAGAGATTGTGAAGGACGTAGAAAACGAGATGAAGAATGTACAAAATCCCAAAAAATGAGGAGATAGCCGATGCCATCCGCAGGGTTTTAAAGAGAAACAAAGAGGTCAATTCCCAGGTGCTGTTTCATAAGCTTGTTTTAAAGGAACTGAAAAGGAAAAGCCCATATTACACGGCGTCGTCTGAGAGGATCAAAAAGACTGCGGCCCTGGGAGGGGTAAAGATATTCGTTGAAAAGAGGAAGTCGTCGAAGGAGGCAAAAACCTGTTTTATCTGCGGCGGGGCGCTGGAAACCCTGAAAACCAAAAATCTCCTCGGCGAGGAGGCTTCCGCAGGGAAAAAGTGCAAAGTCTGCGGCTTCAAGATGGACAGGGGGCATCTTGAACCCCGAAGGTATACTTTCTATGTTTAAACGCCTGAAAATTCGCCGCACGAAGCAGCGAATTTTCGACGCTTAAGTAAACTATTTATTAAGAAAAACGAATCCACTACCATGTATTCTCTTGAAGACGGGGCCTTTTTAATCAGATTGGCGAGGGCTACAATCGAAAAGTACCTGCACGAAGGAGCGTCTATATCCCCGCCCGGAGACGCTCCTGATAAACTAAAGAAAAACGCAGGGGTTTTTGTGACTCTGGAGACGTATCCTGGGAAGGAGTTGAGGGGCTGTATAGGATATCCCGAGCCCACTTTTCCGCTCGTAGATGCGACCTGCAAGGCGGCTGTGTCTGCAGCAGTCGAGGACCCAAGATTTCCCCCGTTGTCAGGTGCTGAACTCGATGGAACGCTCGTCGAGGTGACTGTGCTGACTCCTCCCAAATTAATCGAGGTGTCGTCGCCCAACGAATATGCAAATAATATAGAAATCGGACGGGACGGACTGATAGTAGAAAAGGGCCTCAACCGCGGCCTTTTGCTCCCGCAGGTACCTGTAGATCAGGGCTGGAATAAAAAGGAGTTTCTGTCTTATACCTGCATAAAAGCCGGTTTAATGGGAGATTGCTGGCTTGAAGAAGATACAAAAATCTACAAACTTTCAGGTATTGTATTTACCGAGGTCGAGCCAAAAGGGGAGATAAAGGAGAGAACTCTTTCTACTTCCTAGACCACAACTTGTCAAAGTCTATTGTTTCTACTCCGAGGTCGTTGTCTTTTGCAAGCTGCTCAATTATCTTGATTGCCTTTTCCCTTTCCTCCGAAAGCCCCATCAGATAGAATCTCATTGTAGATGGCTTCTTCTTCTCAATCCCCTCTTTCAATGTCGTGAAGGAAATCTCGCAGTGTTTTACGTCTATATCGACATCCCTTATCGCCTCATACAATTTAAAGACGATCTCATCTTCAAGTATGTGACCCACCATTATTACTTCTGTCCTGGCTTCTACCATTTATCTCACCTCTACTATTGCTTGGCAATCATTAAACGCATCCTATCCCCACAGTTCTCTGCATGGTCTGCTATTCCGCCGATGATTTCTACTGTCCTTATAATATGGAAAAACTCACCGTGTGTGAATTTTTCCTCAATTTCGAAAAGCCGCTTTGTAAGCTTCAGCTCAAGTTCGTCTGTTAGCTGCTCCTTTTCATTTAACAGTATCAAGTATTCCCCTATCTTGCTTTCTCCCTTCTTTGCAAAGGATGTCTCCAAAAGGTCGTTTAAACCCTTAACGGCCAGCGGGAGTATGTCGACAACGTCAACTACCTTTAAAGACAAATTCAAAAGATCGTTTTTTACGTCTTCTGGAAGTTTTGTCCGTCTCATAGTGAGATTGAATGCCGAGTCTTCCAGTCTGTCCGCCACCTGGTCCTGCTCTCTTAGATAATTCAGAAAATCCCCTCTGTCAACCGGCATGAAAATGCTTTTTGGGAGATTTTCCCTTATTGAATTCTTGATATCATCTGCTTCGTGCTCAAATTTGGATACAGCAATGGCAAGATTTTCAGCTTCGGTGAAATCCTCGTTGCAATATGCTTTTACACACTGGCTAAACAGTTTCGAGCACTGCATTACCTTTTGCATGTGCTCTTCCAGGGGTCCAAACGGGGACTTTGCAAACATCCCTATTATGCCTCTCATATTATATCACCGCCAGTGCCTTGAACATGACTGCAGTCATGACCGCTGCTATGGGTACCGTGGCTATCCACGACTTCAGTATATCTCCTATTATTCTTAAATTTAATGCCTTGATACCTCGCGCCATTCCTACGCCTATAACAGAGCCGACGAGGACGTGGGTTGTGGAGATGGGCAGCCCGAGCTGGGAGTTTGCCAGCACCACGCTGGCGGTTGCAAATTCCGCGCAAAAGCCCCTTGTCGGCGTTATTTCGGTAACCCGCTCCCCGATAGTGCCGATTACCCTGTAGCCCCATGTGGCCAGACCGATGACAATCCCAACACCTCCGAATACCAAAAGCCAGAGGGGGACAGCTACCGTGCTTGCTATCTCGGCGTTTCCCTGGCTGTAGGTAATAGCTGCCGCAATAGGACCGATGGCATTGGCAACGTCATTTGAACCGTGAGCGAATGCCAGATAAGAGGCAGTCATTAACTGGAATTTTGCAAAGACTCTCTCTATCCTTTTCTCATCAGGGTACCAGGCAATAATGCCTCTCCTCATTGAACTGAACAGGATAAACGCCACTACTGCTCCTGCCAATGGGGAGATCACCCAGCTTGCGGCTATCTTGCCCATCTGGGCCCAGTTTACTATGCCAAGTCCGCCGGCGGCTATGCCGAAGCCAGTCATAGCTCCAACGATACTGTGAGTTGTTGACACGGGCATTCTCCTCCAGGTGGCAAAGGTGAGCCACAGCCCAGCTGAAAAGAGTGCAGCAAATGACCCAAGTGCTACCAAGGAAGCATCTGGTATCGAAGTTGGGTCTACGATGCCCTTTCTTATTGTATTTGCAACATGTTTTCCAAAGAAAACTGCACCAAGAAACTCGAAAATGCCGGCAATTATAACTGCCTGTTTTAATGTTAATGCCTTGGAGCCTACAGACGTGCCCATGGCGTTGGCGACGTCGTTGGCGCCTATATTCCAGGCCATATAAAAACCGACCACCAAAGCAGCCAGTACAAAAAACGTAAACTCCATTAGAACACCTATATCTTGCCCAGAACCTGTAGAAGCAGAAGCACGGATGAAAAGGAGACTAATGCTGAAGTCATCACAATCTTTTTGTCAGACCACTTCCTGGTCCTCTCGTGCATGAGCAGTCCAGATGCGATGAAGGCGGAGAGTCCTATTCCCACCGTCCAGGTTATCGTTATCGGATTCGCCTCTACTCCCATTACCTCACCACCAGAACCGGTACATTCGACTTGTGTACAAGCTCAGAAGAGACGCTCCCCAAAAGTAGCCTTTCCACAGCTCCCTTGCCAGAGCCGGCAACGATGAGGTCGTGTCTCTCTGCCTCTTTCAGTATCTCATCTACCGGATCCCCCTCCAGCAATTTCGTCTCTGCCTTAATGCCAAATTCCTCTATGATTTTTTTGCCGTCTTCAAGATACTTTGCTCCTGCTTCTTCGGGAGAGCCGATTTCCTCCTTTAACACCGTTATTATCTCTTCCTTTGTTGTCTCAATTTTTGGTATTACATGCAATAACGTGATAGTGGAATGTGATTCCAGTGCCAGTTTAGACGCAAATCTTATGGCATTTTCTGAGCCGCTGGACCAGTCTGTCGTAACCAAGATTTTCATCTCTTTTTCCCCTCCTGAATTTCCTCTACAAGTCCTTCGACCCTTCTTTTTATCTCATCCCTTACCTCCCGGTATTTTGCGATGGGCTGTCCTCTGGGGTCGTCGATGTCCCAGTCTTCCTTTACGGGAGTAAAAAGCACGGGGCATTCATCCTCGACTTCACGCCCCATCGTGATGCCGATTTCTGCACTTTTTGCCAGCTCTTTATCAAAAAGGGACGGCCTCTCCTTTTCGACCTTTACCCCAAGCTCTCCAAGCACTTCAACCGATTTTCCGCTGATTATACTCGCCGGTTTTGTTCCGCCACTTCTGGCCTCCCATCCCTCCGGCGCAACGGCATTAAACAGCGCCTCTGCCATAATGCTTCTTGCAGAATTTCCAACGCAAACGAATAATACTGTTTTCATGGTTCAATAAAAGTTTAATTTTGTGTGACAAATGAGTTATAAGACTTAGAGGTATTCTGAAATCCTTCCTCATCGCATCTGCGATTCTACCTCTTGAGGGGCGTATTCTGATGCACGTCGGATGGTAAATTCCGAAATCCACCATTATGGATTCCCCTTTCATTTCTTTTCTGCATTTGTCGCATTTCATCTTCTTTTCCTCCTAACACGATTATAAATTGGCCGATTAATTTATATAGTTTTTCCAAATAATATATAGAGTATATATAAAATAGATAGAATAAGGAGATCTATAATATGGAAACGCGAAAATTGTATTTAACCGGAGGGTCCACATACGTAGTTTCCCTCCCGAAAAAGTGGATCAAAAAATCTGGATTGTCACGGGGAGACTCCGTGGTCGTCACAGAACAGGAGGGCTCCATAATAATCGAGACCGGTATGGTAGAAAGGGCCTCAAAGGAGATAACGGTTGATATTTCT
>JAZGIK010000033.1:0-4626 GCA_036482035.1 Hydrothermarchaeaceae archaeon (SeqCode)
CCTATTCCACTCCTTTAATTTCTCCTGTATCATTATTCCAGAAAGTCTATGCCCAGCTCGCGTTTCAGACTGACCTCCCTTTCTGGCCTGGCAATCTCTTCGGCGCCGAATATCTGTTTTGACTTTACCCCTGTTATCACCAGCATTACTCTCAAAAGACCGTCCAGATCTTCTTCTATCTGGGCACCCCATATTATGTTGGCCCTCGGGTCGAGCCTCTCGGATACCACCTGAACCACCTGCTCGGCCTCTGCGAGTGTCAAGTCTTCACCGCCTACCACGTTTACAAGCGCACCCTTCGCACCCGTCACGTCAACGCTTAGAAGCGGACTGTTTACTGCCTTTTCTATAGCTTCTACTGCCCGGTTCTCGGTATCGCTCTCGCCCATCCCTATCATTGCGACGCCGCCGCCCTCCATAACGGCCCGGACGTCTGCAAAGTCAAGGTTAATCAATCCAGGTTTTGTAATTAGCTCGGCAATGCCTTTTACCGCTCTCACCAGTATCTCGTCTGCCACTTTGAAAGCCGCTGGCAGCGGGAGATTTGGCGCTATCTCAAGGAGCTTGTCATTCGGTATCACAATTACTGTGTCTGCCTCCTTTCTAAGCTTCTCGAGGCCCATTTCTGCATTTCCCCTCCTTCTCAGACCTTCCATGGTGAATGGAAACGTCACTATCGCAACCGTCAACGCCCCTAGCTTCTGAGCAATGTTTGCGATTATTGGAGCGCTGCCCGTTCCTGTACCACCGCCAAGACCGCACGTGATAAATACCAGATCAGCTCCCTGAATGATGTCTTTGATTTCCTGTTCACTCTCCTTTGATGCCTCTTCTCCGATTTGAGGAATAGAACCCGCACCCAAGCCTCCAGTAAGCTCTCTGCCTATCAGGACCTTTTCTTCGGCATTGGTGTAGAGCAAATCCTGTGCGTCAGTGTTAATTGCAATGGTTTTTGCACCCTCGATACCGATGTCCATTAGCCTGGTCATAGTATTCCCTCCCGCTCCGCCACTACCCAATACCAGAATCCTTGCCTTCGTTCTAGAGAGAATCTTCTCTAATTCGCTATCAAGTTCTACCCTTGACACAGGTCCCACTGATTTACTCTTCTTATCAGTTCCTGGCTCTCGTTTTAAAGCTTCACCAATAATAGAATCCAAGATGATTCCTCCTACAACGTCACTACCTTTAATGTAGGACTATTTAAATATTTTTGTTAGGGGCAAGGTTTATATAACCACGGTGGGTGCTGGAAGAGTATGGAAAGAGTTGTACCGCCGGAAAACTGGAAAATCATGAACTTTGGAGAAAAACTTATCTGGCTCTATGAGAAGCAGAGGGAAATAGAGGAAGAGCTCGAAGGAAGCCTCTAGCTGTAAGTCATAGAAAAGCCAAGACAACTGTATGCTGATTTACAATACTTTTACGAGAAACGAGAGGGAGTTCGTACCTTTGCAGGGGAGGGCAAGAGCATGAAATACGTAAATCAGGATTATGAGCCAACTGATAAAGATGTAATCTGCGAGTATTACATCGAGCCGTTTGAGATTCCCTTTGAGGAGGCGTGCGAGAAGATAACAGCCGAAAGCTCGATCGGGACATGGACCGAGCTTGCAACAATGAAAAAGGAGATAGCAGAAAAACTCAAGCCGAACGTGTTTTCAATTGACGAGGAGCGCAAAATCGCCAGAATTGCATATCCTGAAGACCTGTTCGAGGCCGGGAACATGCCCCAGATATTGAGCTCGCTCGCAGGCAATATATTTGGAATAAAGGACGCGGAAAACCTGAGATTCCTCGATATTCACTTCCCCAGTTCGATAGTGGATTCGTTTAAAGGACCCAGATTCGGCATCGAGGGCATAAGAAAGCTCACGGGTGTAAAGGACAGGCCGTTCACTGGCACGATAATAAAACCCAAGCTCGGGTTAAAAGAGAGAGAACACGCCTCAGTAGCATACGAAGCATGGACCGGCGGTGTGGACATCGTAAAGGACGACGAGAACCTCGCAAGCATGCGGTTCAACAAATTCGAGGACAGGATAAAGGAGACGCTAAAGTTACGTGACAAGGCCGAGGAGGAAACCGGAGAAAAGAAGATATACATGCCAAACGTCACCGCAGAAACGCGTGAGATGCTTCGTAGGGCAGAAATAGTAAATGCGGAAGGGGGCGAGTATGTGATGATAGACATACTGACTTCTGGTTGGTCGGCCCTCCAAACGCTTAGAGACGAATCCCTTGAGCTCGTAATCCATGCGCACCGTGCAGGACATGCTGCTCTGACGAGAAACAAAAGGCACGGGATTTCCATGAAAGTAATTGCAAAGGTTGCAAGGCTGATTGGCGTTGATCAAATTCACATTGGCACGTTTGGCGTTGGAAAAATGGAAGGAAGTCCAAAGGAAGACCTTGAATACCGGGATGCACTCGTTGAAGACATAGGCAAAAAGGCAGCCCTGCCGGTTGCATCAGGAGGGCTACATCCAGGCATGGTTGAAAAGCTCCTGAAAATTTCTGGCATAGATATAGTAATCCAGATGGGCGGAGGCATTCACGGTCATCCAGGTGGCACAGTGAAAGGAGCAATGGCTCTGAGGCAGGCGGTAGAGGCCTTTACAAGCAGCATATCTCTTGCAGACTATGCAAAGGAGCACAGAGAATTGAGAGAGGTACTGGACAGATGGGGCGTTGCGTAATCACAGCCCAAATATCTCTGAGAGCGTCTTCCCCTTTTTTATTTCTTTTTTGTAGCGCTTTTCTTTCACTGCCACTTCTTCTGACTTTTTGAGGATTTCGCTGGCCCGTTCTTTTGGAACTACGACAACCCCAACCTCGTCAGCAATGATTATGTCACCCGGCTTGACTGGGACCCCTCCACAGTTTATCTGGACATTCAGCTCACCGTGGCCGTGGGGCTCTCCTGCGTTGGGCGTTACGTACTTCGTCCAGACCGGAAATTTCAGCCTCTTTATGTCGTCCGCATCCCTGGATGCACCGTCGATTATCACGCCCTTTATACCGCGGTTCATTGCGCTCAATGTCGCGAGCTCTCCCCACACCGCTATCTCGACACCCTGGGCGTCCACCACAAGGATGTCGCCTTTTTCGGCCATATCAATGGCTTTCACCACCTTGCCCCAGTCCCCTCCGAGCGTCTTTACTGTGTAGGCAGGGCCTGCAATCCTCACCCCTGTGTTTAGAGGGCGAAGCCCTCGCATGGCCCCGAACCGCTTCATAGCATCGGAAATAAAAGGGGTTGGCAGTTTTTCGAAACCTTTTATTATCCCCCTCTGTGACGGCTCATCCTCCTCGACTTTCCTTGACTTGAGACCTACTGACTTGCAGAGCTTTCTGGCAGTTTTGGTCACGTCTTTGGCCTTCGTGACTGCCCTGCCGACGACGAATATCTCAATGCCCGCGTCCTTTAGGAATCCGATGGTATCTCCATTTATGCCGCCCGCGGCAGCAATCGGCACTTTTAATATCCTTTTGAGCTTTTTTATCTCTTTTAGAGAGGCATCGACTTTCTCCATCTTTACCTTCTGGACGTCAATCGAGGTGTGGATGAGAACGTAGTCGACTCCGAGCCCCTCCAGCTCTTTCGCCCGCTTTGTCTTATCGTCCACGCCGATCAGGTCTGCCATTATCTCTATGTCATGCGCTTTTGCGGAGTTCACAGCCCTCTTTATCGTGAAATCGCTTGCGAGCCCGAGGATGCACACGATGTCAGCCCCGTTTTTCGCTGCCATCTCGACCTCGATGTCCCCAGCGTCCATGGTCTTCATGTCCGCAACAACAGTGCATTCAGGAAAAGCGGCCTTTATCCTTTTAACGGCTGTCATTCCATGATTTTTAATCAAGGGAGTGCCTACCTCAAGCCACTCTACTCCACCCTTCTCAGCCTCTTCCGAAATGGTCAGGGCATCCTCTATTGAAAGTAGGTCCAGGGCGACCTGCAAAACTGGCATGGGTATTAATATCCCTCGTCAGACATAAATATTTTCCACGAAAATTGAGCTATCTTTCAATACTGACCTTTTCCATCTTGTCCCCTGCCCTCAGGGACTGGACCACGTCCAGGCCTTCGGTGACCTGCCCGAAGACCGCGTAATTCCCGTCTAAAAAGTGTGCTTCTGCCAAAGTCACATAGAACTGGCTGGATGCGCTGTCGGGGTCCTGGGAGCGGGCCATAGCAACTGCGCCTTCGATGTGTTTTAGCTCGGGATGGATTTCCAGCGGGATGGTCTTGTCAGAGCCGCCCATTCCGGTCCCCAGAGGGTCGCCTCCCTGAATAACAAATCCCGGCTCGTACCTGTGAAATGTAAGGCCGTCGTAGAAATCCGATTCCGCAAGCTCAACGAAGTTTGCAACGGTCGTCGGCGCACGTTTTTCATATAACTCGAATCTGAACTCCCCCTTGTTCGTCAGTATCACCGCAGTTGGATTTTCTGCCATCTTATCACTTCCTACACAACCAATTACAAGGACAAATAAAAGAAATACGGCTAACTTCCTCATGTATATCAATTTCACCTCAAAAAGATAAAATTAGAAGTCAGTCATATTCCTGGCCTAGTCGACCTCCGCCACGCCCATCTCCTTTAGGAAGTTCATGGCAGCACC
>JAZGIK010000034.1:0-3167 GCA_036482035.1 Hydrothermarchaeaceae archaeon (SeqCode)
TCCACCCTGAGATGGGTGATTGGACAATGGCCAAAGCTTCCCGCGAATTTCAGGTTTTTGCCAAACCGATTGGTTCCGTCTGCAACCTGGGCTGTCACTATTGTTACTACCTGAAAAAGGAACACCTTTATCCAAAGGGCGAGTCGTTTCGCATGCCCGATGGCATCCTGGAAGAATACATTGTCCAGCATATCGAAGCTTCCCCCGAACCGGTGATCAATTTTTCCTGGCATGGTGGGGAACCGACCGTCCTGAGGCTCGACTACTTCCGCAAGATTGTGGCACTACAACGCAAACATCAGCCCCCTAACCGGCGCATCGCAAACGGTATCCAGACCAATGGAATCCTCCTCGATGAGGAATGGTGCCGCTTTTTGGCAGAAGAGGGTTTTGTTGTCGGTCTGAGCCTGGATGGTCCACAGGAAATGCATGACCGGTACCGCGTCACCAAGGACCAGAAGCCCACTCATGAGCAAACGATGCGCGGGTATAACCTCTTGCAGCGACACCGAATCTATACCGATATTCTATGTGTGGTGAATAAACATAACGTCCAGCACCCCACCCAGGTTTACCAATTCTTCAAGGAGATTAAAGCCCCATACTTGACCTTTCTGCCTCTGGTCGAACCTCAGCCAGACATCGAAGACGGCGTAAGCCAACGCACCGTTTCGGCGGAAGCTTGGGGCGTTTTTCTCAGCACCGTCTTTGACGAGTGGATAGACCAGGATATCGGGCAGGTCAAAGTGCAGATTTTCGAGGAGGCTGCCAGGACAGCCTTCGGGCAGGAGCATTCGCTGTGCATCTTCCGGCCGACCTGCGGTGATGTTCCTGTCATCGAACACAATGGAGATTTCTTTTCATGTGACCACTATGTCGATGCTGAACATTGCCTTGGGAATATCCAGGAGACTCCACTGGTCGAGCTGCTCGAGAGCCCGGCGCAGAGAGCATTCGGGCAAGCCAAATTGGATACATTGCCCCTCTATTGCCAGGAATGTGAGGTCAGGGCAATGTGCAATGGGGGGTGCCCGAAGAATCGCTTCCTCCGCACGCCGGATGGCGAAGCAGGGCTGAACTACCTGTGTAGGGGCTATAAACGCTTTTTTTCTTCCTGCCGTCCTTTCATTACAGAGATAGCTGCCCTATGGAGACGGCAACAAAACCTCGAACGGCAAATGCCGAAGGTGGAGGCTACAGATGCAGGGACGAGTCCCAAACCGGGTCGCAATGATCCATGCCCATGCGGCAGTGGTTTGAAGTACAAGAAATGCTGCTTGGGCAAGTAATCGGGATTCATTCGTCTCTGGCGAAGAATTGAATCTTCCTGTTAGTAGGACGTATATCCGGGCGTTTTGAGCCAAATCTCCGGCTTGCAGTCGTCAAGGTGTCGATTAGACGTCAGGTTTTGAGTTTCTCTTTGAAGAATGCGATGGTCCGCTTGAACGCAAGTTGGGCTGCATCCTTGTCATACCGGGAGCCTGTGTCGTTAAAAAACGCATGCCCAGCCCCCTCATATATGCATATCTTGTAATCTTTGGATGCCTTCTTTAGAGCTGCTTCGAATGCTGGAATGCCCTTGTTAATTCGTTCGTCAAGACTTCCATAATGAAGAAGTAAAGAGGCTTTAATCTTAGGAACATCTTCAGCTGCAGGCTGCCTGCCATAGAATGGAACCGCGGCTGCTAAATCCGCAGAGTTGACGGCAACCTGGTTTGTGACTCCTCCTCCCCAGCAGAAGCCCATACATCCGACCTTCCCTGTAGATTGAGGATGCGTTTTTAAATACTTTACCGCAGCAACATAATTTTTTATTGTCGCCTGGCTGTCAAGCTTTCGCATGAGCGATCGAGCCTCATTGACATCTTCTGGAGTTCCCCCTAACGGTGATAAGGCATTTGGAGCAATAGCCAAGAAGCCCTCCAAAGCGACGCGCCTGGCTACGTCTTCAGTGTGGGGATTTAAACCCCTGTTTTCGTGGATTACTATCACACCAGGTAGTTTTGCATCTCCTTTCGGTCGAGCTAAATGAGCACGAACATCTCCTGTTTCACCTGGGTATTTAATATTTTCCACGTGAAGGCGGAGATCATCCTTGGAAACGACTTGGGCTCTGGCATAGTTATTTTGTATTAGGGGCAGCAGAACCAAAGCAGCAGCAGTGCCACCAGCGAGCTTCGCTAATTTCTTGAGGAATTCACGACGGTTTAGTGCTCCATTCGTGTATTCCCCGTATAAGTCAATAATTTTTTGATCCATAATCCTTCCTCCCTTCTTTCATAGATTATTTTTTTTAAGAATCCCCAAATCGTCATTAAAATGGATGATATTCCTTTTCACGCCTGTATGTCAATGACAGTCGAAATTCTCTTGTGATTCCAGTTATCCTTCGCTATAATGCACCGCAACAAGCCTTGGAATGAACAAGATTCGTTCTCGCGCTAATACTAATAATAACGCGAGATATTATAAAATTACATTCAAAACGGAGGGACAATGAATCGCCCGAGGTCTTTGTCGCCAAGGTCCGTGACAACCGGCCCGACATCTGGGGCATCATCACCCGGTTTTGTTGTAAGGACAGGGGAGATAAATAGCTTTACATAAGGAGGTCTACATGAACCTAGGGTTTAAAAAGAGCTTTGCCGTGTCTTTAATGCTGGTCTTTTGTGCGTCCACATTATCCGCAGGCTTGTTGTTCGAAAAATCTGAGTACGCTGCCCGCAGAGAAAAACTCATGGCGATGATCCCGGACGGAATTGCTGTCATTTTGGGAGCCCGGGACGTCGTCGGGTATAAGGAATTTTTCCAAAATAATGATTTTATGTATTTTTGTGGAGTGGAAATCCCCAACTCCATCCTCATCATTAACGGAGTCAGAAAAACAAGCACCCTGTTTTTCACGGTCACAGAGAGAAAAGCCAAAGGCGAAAATATCTCCCTGGAATTAGTCCGCAATCCCGTGGATTATACAAGAATCGAGAGACATTATCCCATCGAGCAGTTTTCTTCCCGGCTGGCCCGCCTGGCCGATCAGGTGAAGGTAATCTATACATCTTTTAAACCAGAAGAGCTGATGCGAGAATGTTCGAATGAAAAATATAACACGCTCAAAGCAAATATGATTTTCAACGAATGGGACGGCAGACTCACACGCGAGCTTCAAT
>JAZGIK010000035.1:0-4381 GCA_036482035.1 Hydrothermarchaeaceae archaeon (SeqCode)
TGTCCGCTATTCCTTTCAGGTCCTCTTTTAGCAGCACAGACCCTGTTGGATTGTTTGGGGAGTTCAGTATGAGCGCACGGGTCCTGCCGGTTATTTTCGCCTCTATGGCCTCGGGTTTCAGGCGAAAACCATCCTCTTCGTAGGTAGTCACAAAGACAGGGTTCCCGTCTGCAAGCTGTACCATCGGCACGTATGACACCCACCACGGGTCAGGGATTAAGACCTCGTCTCCAGGGTTCGTGACAGCCTGGACTGCCTCATAGATGGCCTGCTTTGCTCCTGGGGTCACAATAACCTCATCTGCGATGCAATCTATCCCGTTGTCCCTTTTCAACTTTTCAGAAATTGCCTTCCGAAGTTCCGGAATGCCTGGTGCAGGCGTGTAATAGATGAATTTCTCTTCCAGGGCCTTTATGAGCGCGTTTTTTATGTGCTCAGGTGTGTCGAAATCAGGCTCTCCAGCTCCGAAGGTAATTATGTCCCTTCCCTTCTCTCGCAACGCCTTTGCCTTTGCTGTTATCTCCAGCGTTGCCGATGGTTTTACCTTTTTGACTCTGTCAGACAGCATAGGCACACCCAAAGATTTTTTAGCACAGCCTCCTATTTAAAGCATATGAAGAAGGTCGGCATAGCGGACACAACCTTTGCCAGATATGACATGGCGGCAGATGCCATAAGCGAAATCAAGGGCAACGTCACGGGCATAAAAATTATAAGGTGCACTGTGCCCGGGGTCAAGGACCTACCGGTGGCGTGCAAGAAGCTTTTGGAAGAGGAGAATTGCGATATGGCAATGGCATTCGGCATGCCCGGAAAGGAGGAGATCGACAAGGTCTGCGCTCACGAGGCCTCGCAGGGGATAATCACGGCACAGCTTTTGACGAATAAACATATACTCGAGGTGTTTGTCCACGAGGACGAGGGCAAGGACGAAAAGGAACTCGCGTGGGTCTGCGAAAGTCGGGCCAGAGAGCACGCCCAGAATTTGATAAAACTGCTCTTCCATCCGGAAAAGCTGACGAGAGCTGCCGGAACAGGCCAGAGAGAGGGCTTTGAGGACGCGGGTGCATTGAAAGGGGGAAAGCATTGAAATGGCTGCATGAGGAAGTGTAGTTTTCTACCCAAATCTGAGTACCTACTCAAAAGTTATATATATCAGTTACCCGAAATGAGTTCGTAATCGAAGATTAGAACGAATGAGGATAACGAGGTGTATAAAAAATGAATATTGGAATCGTTGCATCAGAGTTCAACTATGATATAACCTATTCAATGGTGGAGCTTGCAAAGGAGCATGCCGAATTTCTAGGCGTCAAAGTAACGGATGTTGTCAAGGTGCCCGGGTCCTTTGACATCCCGCTTGCGGTAGATGCCCTTCTGGAGAAGAAGGAAATTGAAGGTGTGGTCACTCTCGGTTCAGTCATCGAGGGCGAGACAAAGCACGACGAAATCGTTATCCAGCATGCCTCAAGAAAGATTGCGGACCTGGCACTCGAATACAAAAAACCTGTGTCTCTCGGGATATCAGGACCCGGACTCAGCAGGCTCGAAGCACACGAACGCATAGAATATGCAAAGAGGGCGGTGGATGCAGTCGTCAAAATGGCTAAAAAGATGAAAGAGATAAAAAGTAAATAGAGTAACTATTGCTTGTCTCTATCATTCGGATAGCCCCACTCTATTATTTTCTGGAGGATGTCCTTTGTAGAGTGGAGCGGACATTCTTTATACTCCTCAATTCTTGTGACTTCCACATCGACTCCTCTACTTTTTAGCTCTTCTTTTATTTTTTTGACATCGTGTTGCTGGTCTGGTCCCAGTGCGATTATATCCGGTCTGATTTCTTCTATTATCTCAAGAAAACCCCCTTCTTTTCCGAAGATGGCAATGTCCACGGGCTTCAGATGCCTTATCATCTCCAGTCTCTGGGATTCCGGGACGATCGGTATCCGCTTTCTCTTCTCTACTGTCGAATCCCTCGCGACTATGACAACCAGCATGTCTCCATATTCTTTTGCCTTTTCCAGAACGAATGCGTGGCCGGGGTGAAGGATGTCGAATACTCCCCCGCATGCTACTACCTTTTTGCCTTTTCTGAGTTCCTCCAGATCTTTCATAGCGTTTCAGACGCCCTCAGGGGATAAAAATCTTTTGTATACCGACCTCGCGAGCAGGCGGGCCACCTTTAGAGGCTCCGGTATCGCGCCCTGCAGGGTAAATCTGTCGAGGAGTGCCTTTACGTCACGCTCTTCTTCTATTCCCGCGCATCTGACAAGCACCTCGTGCCCTGTGCGGAGTTTTACGGGCGTTCTGCTCCCGAGGCGCTTGTATATCTCCATCCGCTTCTCGCAGTCTTCAAACTCTTTAAAGTATTTCTCGAGCCCTTCCGACTCCTCGTATGTGACGCAGATGACCGGGACGCCTATCTCGTCGAATACACGGAAGATGTCCACGAGGTTGAACAGGCTTATCACGCAGCCATTCAGGAGGACGAGATTGATGTCGGTTCTGTCGAGGCCTTTAAATATATCCAGCACACCGTCAGTGCCGTCAAGCCCGCCGACAGTGATTGTCGAGAGTCCAATTCCATCTATCTGGAGGTCTCCCCGCATGACCACCCCGGCAAGCACGGCACGTTTGCCCTCGCCCTTCTTGAAACTCTCTGCTATCCCCAGCGCTCGAAGGCCCTTCTTGTCTGCGTGAACACGCATGGTTAAAAGTTGCGCCGAGGGTTAATGTATTTTTTCCTGGAATGTCTTTGATTTACACACCAGATGACTATTTACGTTCTGATAAAATTCTGCCCTCTTTGTCGATTTCTCCTCTTTTTATTCTTGTCGAGGATATCGGCCTTCCGTCCTCTGCGAGAACCAGAGGTATTGAAAGTATCTCCAAAGCCCTGAGCCCCTTTCTCCTTCGGAGTTCATTGACTTCCAGTGCTCTTGGCTCTGTCTCTTCGGAAACAGCAATAGCGTCGATTGCTCCATCGCTCACGGCGTCGCCTAGCGGGTCGTTCAGCTCGACGATGTTATATTGCCTTTTGTGCTCCAGAAAGTCCTCAAGGACCTTTTTCCTTTTTTCGTAATCAGCGGCGCCACTCCCTGCCATTTCGTCAGACGTCAGCCCGATTAGGACGTATTCGCCGACTTCAAATGCCTTGTCCAGGAGCGCTCTGTGCCCTCTGTGAAGAACATCGAAACTGCCTCCCACTGCCACCTTTTTGTATCTATGTCTTATCATCGTATGGCTTCTGCAATCAATGACGAGACAGTGAGATAGCTGATCTGCGAGTTTATTGTGTTCGTGGCCACGAGGTCCGCAGCACCGCCCGAGAAAAGCCTTGCAATTACATTTCCAATCAGAACCGGGTGGACAGCGCCTATCAGAATGTTTGCAGCGCCTCTGGACTGTAGCATTTTAATTGCCTCTATCATCGTGCCACCAGAATCGATTATGTCGTCTATAAGGATAACGTCCTTCTTGGCCACATCGATATTTTTTGGCTTCATCTCAACGCGCTCTGGTCCGAGCCTCTTCTTTTCTAGATAATCGAAAGGACATCCGATTATATTTGCGACCTCCTTTGCAAGCCGCTCTGCACCGTCGTCCGGTCCTATGACCACCGGCGCTTCAAGCCCGTAAGTTTTAAAATATTCACCAAGTATCGGAGAGGCGTCAAGCTCTGTAGCAGGAATCTCAAAGGAGTCCATGATATGCTTTTTGTGAATGTTTATAGAGTAAAACGCGTCGGAATTCAGCTCTATATGCTTTGCAACGGTCTTTGACGTCACATTCTCTCCGGGACTGAAGCTTTTGTCCTGGCGTCCATATCCAAAGTACGGCACGACTGTGGCAATATTCGCTGCACCGTTCTCTTTTAGGGTATCCAAAAGCTGCAAAAGCTCCATGATATTCGCATCCTGCGGCTTCGAAGTGGACTGTATAACGATGCAATCCTTTCCTTTCACGTCAGATTCTACGCGGAGGTACCTCTCCCCGTCCGGAAACCACTTTATTGTCAATTTTCCAAGGCCGCAATCAATCTCGCCAGCCACTTCCCTCGCAAGGCTCTGACAGGTCGAACCTCCAAAGATTATTCTTTCACTCATACAATCAAGTGGGAAACCTCTAATCGTATATAAAATTTCGCATCTCTCCGGACCTCGCATAAGTATATAAATCTATAAGGCCATGTAATAACGCAGATTGCAGGTCTGTGGGTGTTTGTATTGAAGCTGGCGGATTTTAAGACTACTAAAGATATCGAGGTGCCTAAATCTCTTATTGATCAAGTCATAGGCCAGGAAGGTGCAGTTGAAATAATCAGAAAGGCCGCGCAGCAAAAAAGGCATATACTCCTCATAGGGGATCCGGGGACAGG
>JAZGIK010000036.1:0-3433 GCA_036482035.1 Hydrothermarchaeaceae archaeon (SeqCode)
CGATAACGCCCTTTTGTCCGTGTCTCGATGCAAACTTGTCTCCAAGTTCCAGGACCCTCTGGTTTCGTACTCTTACCTTTACCATTTTATTTCCACTTATGCTTTCAGTCAGCATCACAAAATCAACAACGCCCCGCTCCCCATGACGTACAGTGGAAGAAGTATCTCTCCGTTTTTCTCTGGTAATTCCGTACTCGCCAATCTCTTCTAAAAACCTTGGCGGCGATGTCTTTCCTATTAAAACGTGTCCGGACTCTACAGGAGATTCTACTTCGGTTAACCCGTCTTCGCCGAGGTTCTCATAATCCCTTTCCGAACGATAACCCCTGATTTCAGGATCCGGGAGTTCAAAGAGATCAACCAGGCCTCCAGGATATCTCTTCTCTTCAATCTCATATGCCCTGTAGAAGGTAGACCTTCCGAGCCCCCTATCAATAGACGCTTTATTGAAAATCAGTGCGTCTTCCATATTGTACCCTTCATAGGACAATACGGCAACAACATAATTCTCCCCACTTGCCCGGTCATTAAAACCAACTGCTTTCATTATTTCTGTGTCTACTAGAGGAATTTGAGAGTAGTGAAGCAGGTGGCCCCGGGTATCTGTCCGATATTTGAAATTCGAAGAATAAAATCCTAAAGACTGTTTTGACATGCCTGCACCCATGGTGTTCCTGGGGGCAGCATTATACTCCGGGAAAGGCAGTACAGCTGTGCACACGCCCAGCATTAAAAGCGGGTCGATTTCCAGGTGTGTGTTCTCTTCTGTCAGTTCTTCGGGGCTTATTGCGATGTATGTGTTTTCCTCCTCGTCCGAGTCGACATATTCTACAATGCCATTTGAAATTAAATCGTCCCACGTCATCTCATTATTTTTAAGGGCCTCCACGTGAGATTCTTTGAGTCTTGGCTTCCCGTTTTCTACTATAATCAGCGGGCGCCTTGCCCGACCCGCGTCTGTGTTAACGTATACTTCATAGGTGCTGGAGTCATACGAAACGTTGGTCTGGCCGGAAATCCTCCCTTTTCTTCTCAGGTCTCTGATACTCTCTATAAGTTTTTCTGGATTTTTATTGATGCCTATGAGATTTCCATTGACATATACATTGGATTCCATTTTATTTCCTCTTGCCAATGGGCCTTACTCCCATTTCGTATAGCTTTGGCGTTATCGTACTTTCATCGTAACCAGTCGAGAACTCACACGCAAGTGCCAGATTTTTAACAAGCCCGCAGTTCGGGCCTTCAGGGGTCTCGCTTGGACATATCTTCCCCCATTGGGTTGGATGCAAATCCCTTGCCTCGAAGTGCGGCTGGGACCTGCTCAATGGAGAGATTACCCTCCTCAGGTGAGACACCACCGAAAGGTAGTTTGTCCTGTCCAGAAGCTGGCTTACGCCGGCCCTTCCGCCTACCCAGTTGCCCGTGGCGAGCGCATGACGGATACGCTCTGTAAGGATATCGGACCTTACGGCAGTTACTACAGAGGGCTCTTTTCCCCTCACAACTGACCTCTCAAGCTGGTATTTTATATCGCGCGTCAGATTGTAAAAGGCAACCCTGAATAGGTCTTCCATCAGGTCCCCGGCAAGCCTGAGTCTCTTGTTTGCATAGTGGTCTTTGTCATCCTCTCCTCTCTTATCCGATGCAAGTTCCAGCACTCTAAGGACCATCCTGCCGAGATAATGGGCCTTCCGCACCCTGTCAACAGGTTCGACCCCTATATGGGGCAGGAGGTATCTGTCTATCACTTGCTCCGTCCTCTTTAACCTGTAATCTCTGGCCTGGCCCGCTGCCACCTTTTTGCCGATTACTTCTATGGCAGCGTCAGCCGTCCCAACGTCAAGATACTCCTCAAAATTTTCCAGTATGCTTTGCTGAATCTCAACATCCTTGGATATTGTGTTGACAATGTCCTGGTCTGTCCCAAGCCCGAGGGCCCTCGCGAGCACCACAAAAGGTATATTGCCAGGAACGGATGGGAAAGAAACACCGATTAACCCGTGTTTGTCCCGTTCAACGGTGACAAGCGCTCTGAACCCCCCTCTTTTCGAGAAGACCCTTGCTACCTCTGTGGCTTTCTGATATTTTTCACTCCTCTCCAGCATGATTTTGTTTGGCGCAAGATCTTCTATCGTCACGAGCGCTCGCTCTGAACCATTGACTATGAAATATCCACCAGGGTCCAGCGGGTCTTCCTTTCTTGCGATGAGTTCTTCGTCACTTAGGCCCCATAAGTTACAAATCTGCGACTTTACCATCGTGGGGAGCATGCCGATTTTCACAGGCACGATATCTTTCTCGACATCGCCTTTAATCGGCGTCATCTCGAGGGTAACCGTAGAGAAATAGCTGAGATTTCTAAGCCGTACTTCAGTCGGCGTCACATGGTTTATGGAGCCGTCCGCCTCTGTTACTACCGCTTTATCGACTGCAATTTTGCCAAATTTCACATTGAAATCTACGTCCGATTCGATTTGCCCTGTTTCGTTGACAATCTGCTGGAGACGGTTTTCAATGAAATCGTTATAGGAATCTACGTGCTGCCTTACCAATTCCCTCTTCTTCAGAAATGCATAAAGCACCTGTTTTGTTTCTATCACACCATCACCTCAAACCTAGGCAACCACAACTCTATAAAAGACGCTCTTTCCAGCTGTCCTGCTGTCCCTGATTATCCGTATAACATCTCCAGGATTTGCCTTTATTGTCTTGACCACAGGGTCATTTGACATGATTTTGGGCAACTGTCCTTTCGTTATATTGTATTTTTCAAGCACCGCCGTGGCTTCTTTTTTTGACATAATTTCGTGTTTCGGCACCATTCCATGTTTCAATATGTCTGGTTTTGCTATTTCATCTCCCCCTTTTTTTCAACGTCAAAAGCGGGCCCGACGGGATTTGGACCCGCGACACCCGGCTTAAAAGGCCGGTGCTCTAGCCAGACTGAGCTACGGGCCCATTCCCCGCATACGAACTCATTGTTACCTGCCATGCTTTTTCCTTTTTCTTTGACAGAGCGCCGGTAAATGGCGCCCTGGTCGGGATTTGAACCCGAGTCACGGGAGTGACAGTCCCGTATGATAGGCCACGCTACACCACCAGGGCCGAGATGACGTGCAGTCTTCAAGCTATTACAATCCTCCATTCTGGATTTACAAAGTGGGCTGGCAGCGTCTCTGAGTTCCCGTGGGCTCGCGCACCACAGTACAGCCAGAATCGCTGGGGGGCTTTACTTCCGTGTTCGGATGGGAACGGGTGTGACACCCCCGCTGTGACCGCCATACCCTCAAAGTACTAACATCGATAGTACTATCTGTATATAAACGTTTCGTTGGGGGCCCAGCAGTTCACAAAGTATATTTTACTGTGTCTTGTTATAGGTTTTTAAAGAAACCAATGGATAGGTAGACAAGATGAACTTCAAGCGGAT
>JAZGIK010000037.1:0-10609 GCA_036482035.1 Hydrothermarchaeaceae archaeon (SeqCode)
AGCAGAACCAGTCTATAGAGCCCTCAGAGCTGACCAAAGCGCTGGCGCTGCAGTTGCCGATTATCCCGTAATTCAGCATAGACTATACTTGCTACAGCCAATTTAAATAGCTTTTTAATTATTTCCCACTTAAGTTTGCGTTTAGCGCCCCTATCTCAAAGAGTATTGCCCAGAGGAGATATTGGGACAGGTATGTTTGCCCCCTGTAAATGCCTCCGATCACGGCAAGGACTGCAAGAGCATGTAAGGGTATTACCAGTCTTTTATCACAGATGTTAACACCACCTTGTCTAAGATTGGATTTTTTGCCATATAAATTTTCCTTGTTCGACTATTGTTGTACAGAAAGCTTTAATACCTGAACGTTGGAGCCCTTTTCATGGCCCCGAATCCCTGGTTACTACTTGTCCGTGGACCGTTCCTTTTGCTCTCTGTGGTGCTTGTGCTTCTCGGGACTTCAGTAGCAGTCTATAACGGCTACTTCAGCCTCCTGAACTTTATCCTCGCCCTCGTGGGCCTTGTCCTCCTGCACACAAGCGTGAACGTCTTGAACAACTACTTCGACTACAAGAGCGGCATTGACGCAGAGACCAGGAAGACGCCCTTTAGCGGGGGTGTAGATGTGCTTGTATCAGGCGTCATAAAACCTTCTACCGCTTATGTTGTGGGTCTTGCTACATTGGCTGTTGGCCTCCTTATAGGTGTGTACTTCTTCTACGCTGTGGGCTGGGAACTCCTGCCGCTCGTGGCAGTGGGTGTCTTCTCGATTTACTTCTATACGCAAGTGCTGGCCAGGCTGGGCATAGGAGAGGCCTTCGCCGGTCTCGGGCTTGGAACCCTCCCTGTAATGGGTGCGTACTTCGTCCAGACAGGCTCCATGGACATGGTTGCCCTCATTGCTTCCATTCCTTCCTGGGTACTGACACACAATCTCTTACTCCTGAACGAATTCCCGGACGTAGAGGCAGACAAGAAGGCTGGCCGGAAGCACCTGGTTATAAGCCTCGGAAAGCGGAACGCTGGTATATATTACACCTTCCTTGTAGCGGCGATGTACCTTTGGATAATCGGAGGTGTAGTCCGCGGATACATTCCCTATCCGGCACTATTAGCGCTACTCACGATACCCACGGCCCTGAAAGCAGTGAGGGGAGCTTTAAAAGACTACGACAAGTTCGAGGAGTTTATCCCTGCCCAGGGCGCCAACGTCCAGATGGTGCTTGGAACTCACTTCCTACTGGCGGTCGGCTTCATCGTAGGACGCTTTTTATTATAAATCCTTTTTAATCTTCTCAATGGCCCACCCTGCATAATCCCTGACCTCCTTTGACTCTTCTTTTTCTAAGAGCTTCTTTAGAGGTTCTATGGCCTCTCTGAACTTCTTGAGCCCCAGCGTCATGGCAGCGTACCTCCTTACGTATGGAGATTCGTCTTCTAGCGCACGGATGAGCGGTTCTATCGGCATTTTGCCCCAGTGGCGGAAGGTCATGACAATGATCCTCCTGACGTTCCAGTCGGGCTCGATTTCAAGCTGGGATGCCAGGGCCTTGAAGGCCTCCTCCGAGCCAGTTTCACCGAAATGTCCAAGGGCGTAGGCCGCCCGCCACCTGACCTTCTTGTCTTTGTCAGAGAGTACATCTATCAGGTGAGGAACTGCCCGTGCATCGTCCAGATACGCGAGGTCACGAGCTGCCCGTTTTCGCGTCTCCGGGTCAGGATCTTTTAGTTTTTTAAGATACGCCTCAAAGGCCTTCTTTTTCGAACTGGAAGGGGCCATATCCTTTTATTGTCTTCTATCAAATAAAATACCATGGAGGAAGAGGGCATCCTCAAACGCATCAGGGAGGACGTGATAAGCTTCGATATGGACGACATTAAAGAAGCGGCCCGGCTGGCTCTTAAGGCCGGGATTCCTCCAGAGAGGGTGATAAACGAGGCCATGGCAGATGGCATGAAGGTCGTGGGGGAGAGGTACGAGAATGATGAATACTACCTGCCAGACCTGATAATGGCCGGGGAGACCATGAACGAGGGGACGAAAATCCTATTTTCAGGCGAAAGGAGAATCGAGGGTCCTGGAGCACCGGTGGTACTTGCAACTGTGAAAGGGGACATCCATGACATCGGTAAGAATGTCCTCTCAAATTTTCTCAATGGTGTCGGAATAAGAGTCCATGACCTCGGGGTGGATGTCTCCAGCGAGGAGATAGTCGAGACCGTCAGGAAATACAGGCCAGCAGTATTGGGCCTTTCGGCCCTGCTTTCAACCACAAAAGACGAGATAAAGGAGGTCATAAAAGAGCTTGAAAAAAGCGGTCTAAGAAAGGACGTGAAGATAATAATCGGCGGCCTGCCCACCGACAGGGGCTTTGCAAGAAAGGCAGGGGGCGATGCCTACGCAGAAGATGCCGTGGAGGGAGTGAAGATTATCAAAAAATGGGTTCGAGGTATGTTATGAAACACTGGCCCGTTCCAGATAGTTATTCCAAAATTGTTCCAGCCTCTGGCTCTCCAGGGTCCTTTTGGGAAGATCGAGGAGACAGGCGCCACTGCGGCATCGATATCTATGCCCCGGAAGGCAGCGGAGTATTGTCAATTGAAGACGGCACGGTTATAGGTGTTGGAAGATTTACCTCGCCACACGAAGTGCCTTACTGGAACAGGACTTGTTATATTTTGATACAGAACGAATCCGGCCTCGTATGCAAATATGCCGAACTCGGTGATATGAAAGTAAAAAAAGGTGGCCGCGTCAAATCAGGGAAGTTGATCGGACATGTGGGCCTGGTTTTAGACGCCGATAAAATTACTGCGGAATCTCCCGAATATATTCAAAAATTAGAACACCCGAGCATGCTGCATTTCGAGCTATATAAATCAGAGGCCGTCGAGTCTCACGACTCTTACCTGGGCGGGAACTGGTTTGGCGATGCAAAACACGAAAATTTACTGGACCCATATGATTACATGAAATCAACGCTATAGCGTTTGGAAAAAATATATGTATCTCCGTAGGTGAATGTATGCCCACAATGAAGGGAGAAAGTCCTGATGACAGAGGGAGGTTCGGGGAGTACGGCGGCAGGTACATGCCGGAAGTCCTGATGCCTGCCGTGGAGGAGCTAAAGAAAGAGTACGAGCGGATGAAGGATGACAGTGATTTCAAGGCAGAGCTTGACCGCTATCTCAAAGAGTATGCCGGCAGGCCTACACCGCTCTCGTACTGCCCCAATCTCAGCGAGGAACTCGGGCTGAAGCTCTATTTGAAGCGAGAGGACCTCGCGCACACGGGCGCTCACAAGATAAACAACACGATAGGCCAGGCCCTGCTGGCAAAGCGTATGGGGAAGAAGCGGATAATTGCCGAGACCGGCGCTGGGCAGCACGGGGTCGCGGCGGCTACAGCGGCGGCGGCTCTGGGCCTCGAATGCGTCATATACATGGGCACAGAGGACATGAAAAGGCAGAGGATAAACGTGTTCCGCATGCAGCTTCTGGGCGCAGAGGTCAGGCCCGTCAGCGCAGGCTCAAAGACGCTGAAAGATGCGATAAACGAAGCACTTCGGGACTGGCTGGCAAATGTGAACACCACCCATTATCTTCTGGGTTCTGTGTTGGGACCGCACCCGTATCTGATGATGATACGGGATTTTCAGTCTGTAATAGGAAAGGAGACAAAAGAGCAGATTATGAAAAAAGAAAAAAGACTCCCTGACTGCATAGTTGCTTGCGTTGGCGGAGGAAGCAATGCAATCGGCATATTTTATGAATTTCTTAATGACAAAGACGTAGAATTAATCGGCGTGGAAGCTGGAGGCGAAGGCATAGAGACAGGCAGGCACGCTGCCAGGTTTGCAGTCCCAAGTAAAGGGGTGCTGCACGGCACGTTTACCCATGTCCTCCAGGACAAATACGGCCAGATCCTGCCGACGCACAGCATCTCTGCAGGTCTGGACTACCCGGCTGTGGGGCCGGAGCACTCGATGCTCAGAGATTTCGAGAGGGCAAAGTACGACTATGCGACGGACGAAGAGGCGCTCCATGCATTTCATGTGCTCTCCGAGAAGGAGGGTATCATACCGGCACTCGAATCCGCCCATGCGGTGGCATGGGTATTGAAACATGCTGCTGGGCTCGAAAACAAAATCGTCGTGATAAATCTGTCTGGCAGGGGAGATAAAGACGTAGAGGCGGTTGCAAAAAGAGAAGGGGTTGAGATATAGTTGTCAGAAAAAGAGATTCTAAAATACAAAACCATAGCCGTGGTCGGCTGTTCGACAAATCCAGAGAAACCCCCGCATTACATTCCGAAATACCTGAAAGAGCAGGGATATAAAATCATGCCAATAAATCCCAATGCGGACGAAATCCTTGGCGAGAAGGCCTATCCGTCGCTCGCAGAAGTGCCTGATGAAATCGGCATTGTCCTCGTTTACAGGCCTGGTGAAGAGACACCAGAAATCGTGAAACGCGCAATAGAAAAAGGCGCAAAGGCGGTCTGGATGCCCGAAGGTATCAAAAATGAGGAGGCGGCCAAGCTTGCAAAGGACGCAGGTCTTCTTATCGTAATGGATAAATGTATAAAGTGTACACACGAGGGGGCTATAGATGAAGGAAACCGATAGCGGAGTGTGTGTGCAGGGTTTCAGCGCCGGCGGACTAAAAGATGGGAAAAACGGCATTGTAGTCATTCTCAGTGACAAAGAAGCGGACTGCGCGCTCATGGTTACCAAAAACAGGGTGAAGGCAGCCCCGCTTCTGGTGTCTGCCGAACATGCTACCGGGAAGGTCCGCGGGATAGTTGCAAGCTCCGGCAACGCAAACGCATACACGGGCCCGGAAGGAATAGAAGATGCCAGGCGGATGTGCGAGGTTGCAGCAGGCGAGCTTGGATTAAAAGCCGATGAGTTCATAGTGGCTTCGACAGGGATAATCGGCAGAAGGATGAACATGGGGGTCGTAGAGCAGAGCATTAAAGAGGCCGTAAAAGCGCTTGACAAGTCGGGTGAGGCGTCACTGAAGGCAGCAGAGGCGATAATGACCACGGACACGACTCCAAAGATGGTTTCCGTCACCACGACTTTAAACACTGGCGAAAAGGTCAGAATCGGGGGAATTTGCAAGGGCGCCGGCATGATAGCGCCGGAGCTCAATCACGCGACAATGTTATGTTTTCTAACTACAGATGCCCACGTACCTGAAGAGAAAATAAAAAATGTCCTCGAAAACGCTGTAAACCAGAGCTTCAACATGACCGTAGTAGATGGCGATACGAGCACAAACGACATGGCTGTCCTGCTTGCGAACGGACTGGCAGGGAATGACGGCATAGACGAGCATTTTACGGAGGCGTTGAATTACGTTACAAGGGAACTTGCAAAGCGTGTTGCCAAGGACGGGGAAGGGGCAACAAAGTTCATAGAAGTAGAGGTGAAAAACGCCAAAAGCGAAATGGACGCAAGGAAGGCCGCAAGGGCAGTTGTCGGTTCAAACCTTGTAAAAACAGCGATATTTGGCGAGGACCCCAACTGGGGGAGGATTATAGCTGCACTGGGCTACTCCGGCGCAGAGTTCAATCCAGAGAAAGTGAGCCTCTTTACCGGAGAAGTCTGTCTCGTCAGAGACGGAAAAGTTTTGGTATACTCGGACACAGAAGAGCTCAAAGCAGCAAAAAAGGCGCTGGCTTCAAAGGAGATAAAAATCACAGCAGACTTGAATGCAGGCAAATATAGCGCAATGGCTTACGGGTGTGATATGTCTCCTGATTACGTGCGTATTAACGCAGAATACACCACGTAACCGGGACAGAATGTGCTATCAAAAGGTATTTATCCTGTCAGTGAAGATTTTAGGCGGTAAAAAGGTGATTTCATGAGCACAAACCGTGCCAAGGTTCTCGCAGAGGCCCTCCCATTTATAGAAGAATTTAGGGGATCCTATGTGGTAATAAAATACAGCGGCCATGTGATGCTCGATGATCGGGCAAAGGAGTGGACCATAAAAGACACGATGCTCCTCAGATACATGGGCATGAAACCCGTCATAGTCCACGGTGGAGGTCCCGAGATATCCAATGCCATGGAAAAGATGAAGAAAAAGCCCAAGTTCGTAGAAGGTCTGCGGGTTACGGACGAGGAGACCCTAGAAATCGCAACGATGGTTCTGGTAGGCAAGATAAACACAGGCATAGTCTCAAAGATAAATGCACTCGGATGCAAGGCCGCGGGGATTTCTGGCAAGGACGGGGGGCTGATAATCGCCAAAAAGAAGGCCCCGCAAAAGGTTGTAAAGAAAGGTGTGGAAAAGGAGGTAGACCTCGGGCTCGTCGGAGAGACCAAAAAGGTAAATCCTAAAATCATTGAGACATTGACATCAGAGGAGTACATCCCTGTTATTGCACCTATAGGTCTCACGAAGGAGGGCACCAACCTCAACCTAAATGCCGACACGGTTGCAGGGGACATCGCGAGCGCTCTAAAGGCCAAAAAGTTGATAACACTCACAGACGTTCCAGGGGTCCTGAATGACGTAAAAGACAAAAAATCTGTCATCAGTGAACTCAACACTTCTAGGATTAACACCCTGATAAAAAAAGGTATAATAAAGGGGTCAATGATTCCAAAAACCCAGGCATGCAAGAAGGCTGTATGGAACGGGGTAGAAAAGGCCCATATAATCGACGGCAGGGTAGAGCATGCCGTCCTTCTCGAGCTTTTCACCGACGAAGGTATAGGTACTGTGGTAATCAGAGGTTAACTGCCAAATGATAGGTGTTTTAAGTATAAAGGATCTCAGGGTAATACTCAGTAATCTGGGGCTTATACTGACTATAACAAGTCCTACATTTCTCATCCCAATAACGGCAGCTATTCTATACGATGAAACGATATACATCTTCGGATTCGTCTTTGCTTTTATGTTGATGCTTTTTGTTGGGGTAGGGTTATGGAAGCTGTTTGAGAGCGAGCGCGAAATGAAGCTGAGGCACGCAATTGCCGTTACAGCGCTTGCCTATCTGGTTATTGCACTCTTCAGCGCCATACCTCTTGGACCAGTCGCCCCCACATTTCTCGATGCGTATTTCGAAGCGATGTCTGGCTGGGCGGCTGCTGGACTTACGACGATTGGGGGAGGAGCAGATTCTTTCCCACACTGCATAAATCTCTGGAGGCACTTGATGCAATATGTAGGGGGTATGGGGATAGTGGTAATGTCACTGGTTGTGCTGTCAAAGGCAGGCACGGGTATCGAAAGCACGGCATTCTACTCTGCCGAGGCTCGAACTGATAAAATTGGTGCCAGCATGGTATCGACGGTGAGGATGCTCTGGATTTTATATCTCGGATTTTTGATTGTCAGCACGATTGCACTTTATCTTGCAGGCATGAGCTGGTTTGATGCTGTAAACCATGCGATGTCAGGCATTAGCACCGCTGGATTTTCAACCCATGGGGCCAGTATTGGATATTTTGACAGCATGTTGATTGAGTTTTTGCTGATGGTGATAATGATTGTTGGGTCAATGAATTTCTTGGTGCTTTATGCTGCTCTGACCGGCAAATTAGATGAGCTTGTAAAAAACATTGAACACAAAGTCGGCGTGGTACTTTTTGTTATCTTTTTGATACCGATGGTATGGGGGCTGTCTGTGGCATACTCTTCAGCACCCCATGCCATTCGGGTGGGCCTTTTTCATCTTGTTTCCGCCTTTACCAATACTGGATGGATGATAGAATCGCCTGCCAATATCTCCATGGTCTGGGGCTCGTTTGCAACTGTACTTCTTGTACTCACATTTTTCCTGGGCGGTAGCGCGGGTTCGACGGCAGGGAGCCTAAAACGCATCAGAATAGGCCTCATTGCAATGGCAATCTGGTCGGAGATAAAGAGAGTTCTTGCCCCAGAGGGCACCGTAATAGTCAACAAGTTCCACCACATGGAAGAAAGAATAGCTGAAGACAAAAACTTTCGAGAGGTCTTTGTCCTGGTTTTCGCGCATTTGGTTATTGTTGCATTAACTACTCTTTTAACGATGGCCTATGGGTATACATTTGTCGAATCCTTCTTTGAGGCGTCGTCTGCCCTTTTACTGGTGGGACAAACAAGTGGAATAACAAGCGTTACAATGCCAGCGCTTTTGAAAATAGTTTATATATTGAATATGTGGGCCGGAAGGCTTGAAGTGATACCTGTATTGATATTTATTGTTTCGCTCAAAGGGCTTTTCAAAGGAAGTCAATAACTTCTTTTAATTTACTCATAGAAGAGAGAATCATAACCTTGTCCCCCGACTCCAGCTTTGTATCCCCGGTAGGTACAATGGCCTTTTCTTTTCGGTACATGATGATTATCCTGGCATCAAGTGGGAATTTGACGTCCTTTATACTCCTCCCAGAAACGGCGCTGCCGTTCTTAATGACGTGCTCTGTAACCTCAAATTCACCGTCCAGTATCAGGAGCGTTTTAATGTCCTTTAATACTGCATCGCGAAATGCTATTGCAGATGTGGCAAGTGGAACAAGTGCAGCATCTACGCCCAGTTTTTCGTACAGCCGTTTGTTCCCTTCCTTGTTTGACCGTGCTATAATCTTCTTTACCTTGTCCTTTGCTATCTGGCAGACCATCAGGTTTGTCTCGTCGCTGCCGGTAAGCGGCATGAATACGTCCACTTCCTCAAGACCTGCGTCCTCGAGTTTGCTCATATCAGTGCCATCAGAGTTAATGACGAGGACATCGAGCTCTTTTGCAATGTCTTCTGCTCTCTCCTTGTCCCTCTCGAAAATTACGATTTCATGGCCATTTTCCCTGAGGAGCTTTGCAGTTGCCAGTCCCAGTCGCCCGCCTCCGACTATCATGATTCGCATGGCATGTAGTTACAACAAGTTCTTTTTATACTTTTCTAAACGCCTAAAAATTCACCAAAGGCGAATTTTTGACGTTTGGAAAACAGTTCGCTGTAGCGAACTGTAGTGCTGGTAAGCCACGAGGAACACTTGGGCAAAGCCCAAGTGAGACGAGTGGATTAAAATGCAGCCGCCGGGATTTGAACCCGGGTAACGAGCTTGGAAGGCTAGTGTCCTAACCAGTCTAGACCACGGCTGCAGAGTTTTAGAGTTCCCTTTCCAACATTGGCAGAAAAACCCCAATGTCCGTAACAATCCCCAGTGCCTGGGCTGTGCCCCGGTCTGCTAGCTTGGTTACTGTGGCCGGATTTATGTCGACGCAGATTGTCTTTATATGTGATGGGAGGATATTTCCGACTGCTATAGAATGGAGCATAGTCGAGAACATCAAAGCGAGTTCCACATCCTTCAGATACTCTCTCATAGTATTCTGGGCCTCGATTACGTCTGTGATTACTTCAGGGAGAGGGCCGTCGTCACGTATCGAGCCGGCAAGTACGAATGGCACCTTATTTTTAATGCACTCGTACATAACGCCACCCTTTATTTTTCCTTTTTGCGCGAGCCGTTTTATCGAGCCTGCACGCATGACCTCGTTTATTGCGCAGAGGTGATTCCTGTGACCCCGTTCGGTTGGGCGGCCTGTTTTGATGTTCAATCCAAGGGATGTGCCATATAGCTGGCTTTCTATGTCATGTACTGCAAGGGCGTTTCCAGCGAAAAGCACGTCTACGAACCCGTCCCGTATCAGTTTTGAAAGGTGTTTTCCAGAGCCTGTGTGGATTATAGCAGGGCCTGCAACTACCAGGACTTTTTTCTTTCTGCCTTTTGTCTCTTTTATTGCATCCGCAATCTGTTTTACAATGACCTGGATAGGCTTCTCAGAAGAGACCGTGCTCTTCATAAACTCAAAAACGCTATAGTCCCTCGGCCTTTCTGGAGGCTCAACCCGTATGCCTCCCTTTCCGACAGCAACGAGGTCTCCTTTCTTTATCTGGCTGATTGGCCTGCAGAAAGCCTGATTCTTCGCCTTGTTGACCACTATTAAGCAGTCCATTTCGATGTTTTCCGCCATGATCCAGTCGTTGTTCAGCCTGATGTAAGTGGGGTGATTGGTCGTAGAGTAGAAGTTTTCCGGAAGGGCCCTATCTTTTGGTGCCCTCTTCAGTTTCGCCTCCTCGATTTCCGGCACAATTGCGCCGACCTTGTGCAGCTCTCCAAGGATGTCATCTAGGTGGCGCCGGCTCTTGCCCTTTACGAGAATCCGCGCGTAAGAAGGGTCGGTTTTATGCTTACCTATCTCAAATTGCAGGACCTCAAATTCCCCGTCAAGATCCATTATCGTATCGAATACCTTCGGCAGTATGAAAGAGTCGATTATGTGCCCTTTTAGTTCTATTTCCTTTACCTTCATATCTCTCGTATCCTTAATGACGGGCCGGGCAATATAATACTTACGTATCGCAAGTTTTAAATTAAACGAGGTTGGTTTTTCACTGTTGATACAACCAGTGTCAAATGACGCCCCGGTAGTGTAGCCCGGCCAATCATACGGCCCTTTCAAGGCCGTGACTCGGGTCCAAATCCCGGCCGGGGCATTTGTCAGCGTTCCGGGCGGATGCGCTATCGCTATCCGTCCTCACGCCGACACCCTCTCTTCCAAACGCCGAAAAATGGCCACGGTAGTGTAGCTTGGTTAGCATTGG
>JAZGIK010000038.1:0-2545 GCA_036482035.1 Hydrothermarchaeaceae archaeon (SeqCode)
ATCGATCAGCTCTTTCGCTGCATCTGCCCTCAACACCGGCTCATTGGAGCCGACGTTGCCCAGCACGACGCAGAGGGTGCCAGGTGTGAACACCTTCTCTTTTCTTTTTTCTTCAATCTCTAGAAGAGTTTTAATGGCCTCGTTTGCGGTCATGCATACCCGGCCTTCGCCTTCGACGCGGATATCCAAGAATAACAATGTGTGAAGCCCCCGCTCTTTATTCTCCTTTATCACGTCGTACGGTGTCTCCGGCGAGAAGCCCTCCTGTGGGATCGCGACAGTTGCAGACTTCCCGAATTTGTAGTTCTGGAGTCCAGAGACAGAGGGCCCTGCCGAGTGAATGGACGCGTTGTGTATGACCTTTGTTTCAACGCCCATGCGCTTCGCCTCGATGCGCAGGTGTACGTGCGTCGTCGAGATGAGCGGGTCTCCCGGCACAAGCAGCCCTACCTTCTGCGTCTTCGCCTGTTCGAGTATTTTTTCCGATTTTTCTTCCAGGTCATCTCTCTCAAGCGCAGTGATTTTTTTGCCCACAAACCCCTCAAGCTTTTTGATGTCTATGCCGGTCATGGTACTTGTGTAAAACTCGGCAAAAAGCACGTCGCAGGACTTCGCCTCTTCCAGCCCCTTTACGGTGATGTCCTCCTCGTCGTGAAGCCCCAGTCCAATAAGCGCGAGCATATCCAAAGATATACATATTCAGGGATAAAAAGCATACCCATGCGAGGCGTGAGGATACCTGCAAAAGAGGCACAGAGAGTGAAAAAAGAACTCATAAAGGCTGGCGCGCTTGATACTGGAAAGAAGGCCACAAGAGACGGTGAGTTTGTCATATTCCCTGTCAAAGGCGACGCAGATGGCTTCGAGACAGTTAAGGTGGACTTCAAAGACGTAAGGAGGCACAGGAAATTCAAAGATGCGTTGCGCGAGTTTCTAACGCCCGAAGAGCTTTCGCTTACAAAGAGGGCCTTCGATACAATTGGAGACATCGCGGTAGTCGAGGTCCCGCCGGAGCTGGAAGTGCACGAGTGCGCCATTGCCAAGGCGCTCATGGATGCGCACAAAAACATCCGCTCGGTCTACAAGAAGTCCGGCGAGGTAAAGGGTGAGGATAGGACAAGGGAGTTCAAATTCCTGCACGGCGAGGAAAGGACAGAGACCACTTACAGAGAACACGGGCTGAAGTTGAAGCTGGACATAACTAAAGCATATTTCTCGCCGAGGCTCTCTGCAGAGAGGGAGCGCATCTTGACCCAGACAAAAGACGGCGAGGTTGTGGTCGACCTCTTCGCAGGCATCGGGCCGTTCTCGATCCTGCTTGCAAAGCACTGCGACCTGAGGGCATACGCAATTGACATAAATCCTCACGCGTTCGAATATCTAAAAGAAAATATCAGGATTAACAAGGTCGCAGACAGGGTTATACCTCTACTTGGTGACTGCTGTGAGGTGGCCTCGAAAGGCATTGCCACCAGAGTCATAATGAACCTGCCAAAAAGCTCTGACAAATTTTTGGACCTCGCATTCGACGTAATAAAAGAAGGTGCAGTTCATTATTATACAATCTCTCCGGAGGAAGACCTGTATGACTCAAAGATCGATTTTATAAAAAAGACGGCTGAGGAAAAGGGAAAAACAGTTGAAATCCTCAACAGGAAGATAGTTAGGCCGTATGCGCCATACAATTATCACATTGCAATAGACATCGGGGTAAAATGAAACTAAAAGAACTGGGCGAGCGCAAAATCATCGAGATTTTTACCAGAAATTTTGACAGATGCGATAACGCAGCAGTCGGCATAGGCGACGATGCAGCCGTGTTCACACTCGACAGCGAAAACTATCTTGTCATCTCTACTGACCTAATAACACAGAAGACCCACATCCCCCGAGAGATGATCCCCCTTCAGATAGGGCGGTATGCTGTAAATGTCAATTTAAGCGATATCGCCTCCATGGGCGCAAAACCGCTTGGACTGGTGTTTTCTTTCGGACTGCCATGCGACATTGACGAGAAATTCATTGAAGAGCTCTCAGAGGGCATAAACGAGGCATGCAGAGAGCACGGCACGTGCGTTCTCGGCGGCGATACCAAAGAGCACGGCGAGATTATCATTGCCGGTACAGCAATAGGCAGAGTGAAAAAGGACAGACTTCTAACGAGGGCAGGTGCGAAAGTCGGCGACATAATCGGCGTCACAGGAAAGATAGGATCGGCAGCAGCTGGGTTTCACTGCCTCACAAGGAATATTGCAGACTCAGAGAAATTCATAAAGGCCGCGCTTGAGCCGAATGCGAGAGTAAAAGAGGGCGAGATTCTTTCAGAATATGCCACCGCCTGCATGGACATCTCGGACGGCCTGGCTTTCAGCCTCCATGAGATTGCGAAGGAGAGCAAGAAGGGATTCAAGGTATACGAGGAGCGGATTCCAGTCGATGAGGGCTTAAGTAGGGTGTCAGAGCTTTCAGGCGTGCCTGTAAGAGAGATGGTCTTTCATAAAGGTGGCGATTTCGAGCTCTTGTTCACGGCACCGGAAGATAAATT
>JAZGIK010000039.1:0-6338 GCA_036482035.1 Hydrothermarchaeaceae archaeon (SeqCode)
AGCGGCATATCCAGAATCGTCAGTTGACTCATAAAGCGCCTCGCCTGCGCTTCTTGACCCTAAACACCCGGCAAACATCCCTGCAAGTAAAATCCCAATAAGAAATATAGAAGTTCTCATTTTATCACCCGATTTAATTTTGGCGCCAGATAATATAAAGTAAACGAAATTGTTCGGTTATTGCCGAATATAATATAGAAAACCTTTTTTATCCGAACACATAAGTGTTAAGAGATGATGCCGAAAATGAATCCTCGAAAAATGAAAAAGATGATGCGCCAGATGGGCATGGAGGCGGAGGAACTGGATGCTGAAGAAGTGATAATCAAGCTTCGCGACGGAGAAATTGTAATAGAAAACCCCGGGGTAACTGTCATCACCGCAATGGGGCAGAAGACCTACCAAATTACAGGGGAAGAGCGTGCAAAGACAACGATACCGGAAGATGATATAAAGCTGGTCGCCATGCAGGCAAACGTCTCTGAAGAAGAGGCCAGAAAGGCGCTGGAGGAGACGGATGGAGATCTGGCAGAAGCCATAGTCCTACTAGGAGAGGGGTAAATGTAGGAGTGATAACATGAAACGCCTTAAAGCGAAAGATATAATGATAAAAGACGTAACAACCATAGGTTCTAATGAAAAACTTGCGCTGGCCGACCTGATAATGACAAGGAGTAGCGTAGGCGGGCTGCCTGTGGTTGACGGCAAAAAGCTGGTGGGGATAATAACACAGAGGGATATAATGCTCGCGAGAAATTATGACATCGGAGGGATCAGCGCAAAAGATTTGATGACCAAGACCCTCATTACAATATCTCCGAATGCGAGTTTAAAGCAGGTTCTGAAGGTTTTGCTGGATAATAAAATTGAAAGGCTGCCAGTGGTAGAAAAAGGCAAATTTGTAGGGCTTATTGTTCACGGGCGAATTCTAAGAGTCGTACACGACTCTCTCTAAAAGGTGCAGATTTCTCCTTTAATCACTAGTTCCGTTATCGTCTTTATTTCACTGAGATGTCTGTCAGCAATTTCCTCAACCTTGGGCTTTATGCTGTTTAAATTGACGCCGTCTTCCAGAATCAGCTGAATGCTGGCGGCCCGCGGTTGGTCTATAGGAGAGCCTATCTGGCTCAGAATTCTCACATACACCTCCTTTATTCCATTGGCATCCTTTGTTATGTCATTGGCCATACGCGTTGATACCAGATTGTACATCTTACCCACATGGTTTACTGGATTTTTACCAGCTGCAGCCTCCATGGACATGTAGCGGTTGGGAGTAATGAGACCGTTTATCCTGTTACCTCTGCCGACAGAGCCATCGTCCCCCATTTCTGCAGAAGTACCGGTGACTGTAAGATATACCAGCTTCCTATTATAGTCGTCTGCAGTGTTTATGTACACTTCCATGTCTCTATCCGTGGTATTGGATGCAAGGTCTTTGATTGCAGACGTCATGTCTTCTTTCACACTTGTGTAGTGATCAATGTCAGGAATGTATTTTGAAACCATTGCATTAGCGATTGTGAAGGTTATCCTGTCGTCTTCTCGCAGTCCCATTACCTTTATGTCCTCTCCACTTTCAGGGAATTTCTTCTTGAATTTGTCGGAGTTCATCGTCCTTTCTATATCAAGGCACAGACCTTCTACATCCGAGAGTGGCGCATGGCCTACTCCGAAAGAAGTGTCGTTAGCACTCGGTATTTCTGATGACCTATTGAACACATCCTGCAAGTCGGCTGAACTCTGGCTAATTTTGGAATCTATAACTACGTGGTTATCTATATCGAGATTCCGCAATGTCTTTGATAGATACTCTTTTGCAGCCTCTATTGCAATCTTGTGCACCGGTACGACCTTGCCACCGGCAATAGTAGTCGCTCTGCCAGACAACAGGATGTATATGGGCTCTATCACCTTGCCTCCGCCGAACTCCGGATTCGCCTGCCCCCCTACAATCTCTACCTGGTCTGTATTGTGGTGCATCGAAATACCAAAGGTATCATTGTAGTTCTTACAGAGAGCCCTTGATACCGAATCCGCTATGCCGTCTGCAAGGCTGTCTGGATGCCCAACACCTTTTCTCTCGACCACTTCTATTTTCTGCTCTTCAATCGGAGTGCTCATTATTTTTTCGATGAATATATTCCTCTTTGCCATGTACTTTCTCCACAATTTATTTTCTTTTCAGGCTATCAGTTTTTTAAGGATATCCTTCTCTGTGGTTCTATTCTCATCACAACCTCCCCATTTTTAAATATTCTCACAATGCCCCCACTTTGGGATACAGCAACGCCTATTGCATTCGATGCCACGGTCATTGCAGCTACTGCAGCGTGTCTGGTGCCAAGTCCTCTTGGAATGTCCACTTCACTTGTGTCTACATCCAAGTATCTTCCAGCGGCCTCGATTACGCCGTCTTTAGAAATTACAAAGACCCCCTCGAGCTGTGCGAACTCTTTTACGGTTTCGCTTATATCAGGGTTCGTGATGGTCCTGTCTTCGACTACATGCCCTTCAAACGGATTTAATATCAGCTGGGTGGAATTCTCTAACACCTTTTTGCTGTCTCCTATTAGAAATGCAGTACCTATCAGCCTGCCTTCTCTGCCCTCTTTGCCTATTTCAAGTGCGATGTTTACCGCAATTTCGAAGGCCTCCTCTCCAATGTCAGTCTTCTTTATCAGGTCATATATAGTGGAATCCAGCTTTTCTTTATCAATTTTGTATATAAACAGAGAATCGGCCTCTCCTGCAAGCGTCGACCCCACAATGGTTATTGTATCATCCTCATTTAAAATTCCCTTTTGCATCGCAACGACAATCGCATCCGCTATCTGGTCGGTTCTTGACATCCCTCTCGTCATGAGCTTTATTGCATATGTTTTGACGTTCTTTTTTTTGGAAGGCTTGGCTTTCGTAAGGTCCACGGTCGAGGCCTTTGGAGAGGTGTTTAGAATCTTCTTGAACGTCTCGTCATTTGCCGTGGCAACGATTACAGGTATGTCTGGCCTGCCATCAGCCATGAAGTCATAGCCTTCTCCAGTCTCTGTCAAAATCAGTATTGCTGACGCCTTTACTTTTTTTGCTATCCTCGCAGCGGCCTTTACTATCGTTTCTGCGTGCATCTTGATATAATTCAAATCATCTATGTCTTAAGGATTTCTGCTATCTTTGCTATATCTTCCTCTATTACATTGAGTATGTCCAGTTTTTTGAGTTCTACAACGACTCCGTTTTTTAGAAATCGCTCGTATCTCGGGCATGCCGTAAGGAACCCCTGGTTTGCGTCCGTCACAAGGCCATTCTCCCTTGCCCTTTTCACAAATCTTTTTGGATTGTCAATCTCAAAGCCAGCGCAGACCCCTCTGCTGTCTCTGTGCACAACGTCTTCGAGCTCTTCTTTCAAGATGGCAGAATATTTCACAAGCCTCTCGACAATATCTGGCGCATTTTTCAGCTCTTCGGTTATACCGGCACATATTACAGGACTAATTCTGCAGGCTGAGGTAACCCTTGCCGACCTATCCAGTATTTCTTTGTGGTCCGTGGATACGAAACCGCCTGATAATACGTTTACTATCTTGGGAGCTCCTGTAGAGCAGATAGTGATATCCGCATCACCCCTCGCAAGTATTTTGTCACCGATGGCTCCGCTTATGTCCTCAATGAGGCAGACCGAGTTCTCTCTGCAGATTTTTGCAATTTCCTTTATGTCCTGCTCTGCGATGTAGCCAGCGAAAGAGGTCAGAAAGAGGCCCCCGGGGTTATGTTTTCGCAATTCGCTGTCCAGAGCATCTGTATTTACCACCCCGAGGTCGGTTTCGAGGATGCACACCTCTTTCCCCATAAGGTCCGGGTAATCCTTAAAGCCCCTCCAGCCCCCCTGGTCAGGTATCATTATCTTACCATCAATGGCGCTCACCGCTGCGAGAATCGCGCAGTTCCCGCTTGCCACAGGGTTCACGAATTTTTGCCCAACCATTTCTTTGATGACACCTTTGCACTCTACTACCTCACTGTGACAGGCAACGCAGCTCGTATCCTCCCCAAGTTTCAGCGCCGATTCGCTCATAGCCCTTCTGGCTTCCAGGCTTGGCCTTCTGTGAAGAAACATCTCAAAGGACTTCCCTGAGGTTTTCCAGAAATCTTACGTTCTCTTCCATGGTGCCGATGCTTACCCTGATATGGTTCTCCAGCCCTGCAAAACCACAGTCTCGCACAATTATTCCTCTTTTTTGAAGTGACCTTACAATATCTTCTGATTTTGCATCAAGTTCAACAAAAACAAAATTCGCCTCTGAGGGATATGCTCGAGCACCTTTTATTTTTGAAATTTCATCAATAACAAATACCCTTCCTTCCTTAACAAGCTCCACGCTCTTTTTTAGGTATTCTTTGTCCTCAAGGGCTGCAATAGCTGCCTTCTGTGCAAGAGCGTTTACACTGAACGGAATTTTAATCCGGAGCATGTATTCGATTATTTCGCTGTCTGCAATTCCATAGCCGACCCTAAGGCCTGCAAGGCCGAAGGCCTTCGAGAATGTACGCAGGATTATCAGATTTTTGTACTCGTTTACGAGTTGTACAAAGGATTCAGAAGAAAACTCTACATAGGCCTCGTCAAGTATAACCATTGCGTTTCTGTCCAGAATCTTCCTCAGGCCTTCTTCTGAAATCGTGCTCCCCGTGGGATTGTTCGGGGAGCATACGAACACAAGTTTCGTCCTTTCCGTAATTTGCTCCAGGATTTTGTCTGCATCGAATTTGAAACCATCTCCGAGAGGAACATAAACGCATTTGCCGGAGTACAGCTCGACAAGTTTTCTGTACATAGAAAAGGTGGGCACATGGATGACAGCTTCGTCGCCCTGTTCTACGAACATCTTTACAGCCATATCGAGAATCTCGTCAGAGCCGTTTCCAGCGATGACCTGGCTCTCGTCAACTCCTACATATTCAGCGATTTTTGAGTGCAGTTCTTTGGGTATATCCGCAGGATAAATAGAGACTTCGTCCGCGTACTCTGTGATTACATCGATGACCTTTTTTGATGGGCCAAGTGGATTCTCATTTGACCCGAGCTTTATGATACTGTCCTCGTCCAGCCCGTACTCCTGCGCTATTTCCTTTTTCGACTTTCCTGGAATGTAAGGGGGAATGTCCTTTATGCCCTTCCTCATGAGTTTCTCTGCCATGGTTTTACATAGTATGGTAGATATTTAAAAGTAGAGGGCGAGTAATAATTATGACCGTAGGGGAAAGCTTCATCCAGGATTTTGCCATAGTACTGGTCTTTGCCTTTGTTATAACAGTACTATTCTCTAGGATAAAACAGCCAGTGGTTCTAGGGTATTTGGTAGCGGGCAGCCTTATCGGGCCCTACTTTTTGAAACTCGTTTCAGACCTGGATACCATCGACATATTCGCAGAGCTAGGGATAATCCTGCTGATGTTTTCCATCGGACTTGAATTCAATATAAAAAAGCTAAGGAAGGTAGGAACGGTTGCAGTAGGGGTAGGCACCCTAGAGATTCTACTGATTCTTGGACTGGGAAATGCAGTTGGTAGAATGCTTGGATGGTCATATACTGAGTCAATATTTCTGGGAGGTATCCTTGCTTTCAGCAGCACAGCTGTGATAGCCAAGGTGCTTACAGATATGAAAGCCCTGCGGAAGGAGCACGCTCGTTTAATACTGGGAATCCTTATCATAGAAGACGTGGGGGCAGTGGTTCTGCTTACAATGCTCGGAAGCGTGAGCATGCTTGGGGCCAGTCTGCTCGTGGACGTCTTCGTGATTCTTCTCAAGATACTCATATTCTTCACGGTGACGCTTGTATTTGGGCTGAGATTTGTACCTCGTTTTATAAACAGGGTGAAAGAAACGAGTACTCAAGAGGTACTTCTTCTAACTTCTTTAGGCCTGTGTTTTTCCCTTGCAGCCTTCTCCGACTATCTGGGTTTTTCTGTTGCCCTGGGGGCGCTTATGATGGGAGCGATAATATCTGAATCGAAGCATCGGAAGGAGGTTGAGAGGATAACCGCCCCTGTAAAAGATGTATTTGCCAGCATATTTTTTATAAGTATAGGCATGCTTGTGGACTTCTCCAGGTTATGGGACCTTGCTCCTATAATACTACTACTGTCCGCAGTAGCAATTTTGGGGAAGGTGGTAAGCGTAAGCCTAGGGACTTATCTTGCAGGATATGCTGGAATAACCGCACTGAGCGCTGGACTGGGGATGATGCCAAGAGGGGAATTCTCATTTATAATAGCCAAACTGGGAGTTGATCAGGGGGCAGTAAGCCAGGAATTTTATCTAGTTACAGTTGCCATAG
>JAZGIK010000040.1:0-10292 GCA_036482035.1 Hydrothermarchaeaceae archaeon (SeqCode)
TTGTCGCAAGAAAAGATGGCACGACGTTCCCAACGGAAGTAACGGGCAGCGCTTTATGGGATGAAGAGGGCAATTACCAGGGGCATATATGTATCACAAGAGACGTCACCGAGCGCAAGCGGGCGGAAGAGTCGTTAAGGCATTCTGTTGGGGAGCTTGAGGCGGTTCATGAGATTGACAGGAGCATAATTAAGAGGCCGAATTTGTCGTCGTTGCTCAGGTTCATCGTGCGTAAAGCAAAGGAGCTTACTGACGCTGACGCAGCCTTCTATAGTTTCATTGAAGGCGATGTGATTCGTCACCATACGTTCCTCGGCATACGTACCAAGGTGTTCAAGGACATCATACTGAAGAAGGGCACCGGTCTCGGTTGGCTCGTGATCGAGGAGAATAAACCAGTTGTTGTGGAAGATTTCTTCTCTGACGAGCGCCTTAAAGACGCGCCTTATGACGCCGTTAGGAAGGAGGGCTTGGTCTCCTTTTTGGCTGTTCCATTCATATCTGGCAGGGGTGAGCCATTGGGCGTGCTCTATGTCGTAAACCGCAGGAGGACCATATTCACGGAGGAGCATGTAAGGACCCTGGTCACCCTCGCAGGGGAGGTCTCAGTAGCCGTAGAGCACGCCAAGCTCTATGAGAAAACGAAGAAGGCCTACGAGGAGCTAAAGTCCCTCGACGAGTTAAAGACAAATCTCATCGCCAACGTGAGCCACGAGCTGCGCACCCCTCTAACTATAATTAGGAGCGCTTTGGATCTTGCAGGGGATGAGGAGGACAGGGAGCGGAAGAGTGGGCTTTTAGAGATGGCGCGGGATGCCCTCGTGCGTCAGAATTTAATCGTGAGCGATCTCATAGAGACTGCGTATATGGAGAAGGGCAAGAGGAAGTTGAGGTTAGAGGAGGTGAACTTGGCTCACATTATAGCCCTTGTGGGCGGTGAGTTTAAATCCATGACCGTCAAAGATAAGATAAAGATGGATATCAACGTGCAGGAGGACCTGCCCATGGCCAGAGCGAATCAGAAGCAGCTGGGGCACGTCCTGCGAAACCTCCTCAGCAACGCGATAAAGTTCAACAAGGAAGGAGGAGAGGTCGTAGTAGAAGCAAAACAGAAGGGCGATATGATTGAAGTAAGCATTGCGGACACCGGAATAGGCATTGTCAAAGATGACCTGCCCAAAGTTTTCGACAGGCTTTATCAAGCCGACTCTTCTTCTAGTCGGGCTTACGGAGGCACGGGCCTGGGATTGGCTGTCGTGAAAGAAATAATCGAAGCACACGGTGGAAAAGTAGGCGTTGAAAGCAAGCCCGGAAAGGGAAGCAGGCTTTGCTTCACACTGCCGATCACTAAAGAGGGGTGATATAATGGCGAGGATACTGCTGGTGGATGATGAGCCGAAAATAGTGGTTCTGACAAGGATGATGCTGGAGAAAGATGGCCACGAAGTACTGGTGGCCAGGAACAGCGCAGAGTGCTTTGAGAAGCTAAAGACAGAAACGCTTGACTTAATCCTCATGGACATTATGCTGCCTGATGAGGACGGCTGGATAGCGTGCAGGAAAATCAAAGAAGATAAGAAAACGCGGGACATTCCCGTGGCGATGTTCACTGTGCGCACCAGCGACGAGTCGGTAGAGAAGAGTTTTGAATATTCTCATGCCGACGCCCACATAGACAAGCCTTTTGATAGGAAAGAGTTGCTGGACACGGTTGAAAATTTGGTAAAGGCTGCACCAAAAGAACCCTGAAGAAGGGTCTATCTCCTTTTCCGTCGACATGCTTATTATTAGCTTTTTAAATAATGACACCCATGTTCAAAGAGGTAACCGAGGGCAGGACCCGGCTTCTGGTGCCTGAAAAAGGCACGTTTGGGCGGACTGAGACTGGTAAGGAGCAACGGCCTCCCGTGTTTTACAATCCCCGGATGAGGCTGAACAGAGATATATGCTGCGCGTTTGTCCGGACTTTGAGCGACATAACATTCGCAGATGTTTTGGCAGGAAGCGGGGCAAGGGGCATGAGGGTGGCAAACGAAGCCGGGCAGGCGGTGTTTCTAAACGATGCGAATGAAGATGCCGTAGAGCTCATCAAAAAAAACGCAAAGCTCAACGGAGTAAAGGTAGACGTGTCCAATGAAGATGCGAATCTCTTTCTCTCAAAGCATGAGTTTGATTTTGTTGACATCGACCCCTTCGGTACTCCCGTGCCTTTTTTGGACAATGCCGTACTTGCCACCTCAAAAAATGGTTATCTGGGAGTTACTGCCACTGACCCGCCCCACTTTGCGGTGTTTACCCGAAGGCATGTTTTCGAAAGTACGGGGCGAGGCCCCTCAGGTCAGAATTCTGCCATGAGGTGGGGCTTAGAATCCTTCTCGGATACGTGGCAAGGACTGCAGCCAAGTATAATAGAGGCATTGAATGCCTTCTCGGCCACTCCACCGAGCACTACTTCAGGTTGTATATAAAGCTCTCTCCGGGAAAGAGAAATGCAGATTCGTCTCTCTCGGAAACAGGCCATGTGTATTACTGCAGAACCTGCCTGAATAGAGAATATAGAAAAGGGACCCTCCCGGCGAAACTGACGTGTAGCTGCGGGAATCCCTATGAAATCGCTGGCCCTCTCTGGCTCGGCAAGATAAAAGATAACGGCGTTTTGAAAAGTGTATTGAAGGAGTCTCTGTATCTGAAGAACACGCACATGGAAAAACTGCTGAGAACGATTCTAGAAGAGGTTGATGTCCCTTTTTATTATGACGTCCATAGGCTCTGTGGGCTCTTAAAAGTAAATTCTCCTCCGCTGGATGATATCGTCAATGCCCTTTTAGATGATGGATGTGCTGCATCAAGGACTCACTTCTGCTCGACCGGTATCAAAACTGATCGGGCCTTAAACGTGAATTTACCAGTCGTCTTCCGTTGAGCAGAATTCGCACCGTTCGTCTATGGGGTCTCCACAGTCGTCGCAAAACTTTTGGCCGCATGCCTGGCATTCGTATATTTCCTCTACCGTTGCCCTACAAATATCACATTTTGGCATTGTCCTATCTCAAGCCCTTCGCCACTATATAGATTTCGGAACTTTGATCCCTGGAAGCCCTTGGCTTCGTTCTCTTTGTGTAGCTAAATGTCCCTTTCACTTCTCTGAAAAAGTCTTCTGTTTCTCCTCCCTGAAATACCTTTACAAGAAAGTTTCCGCCCGGCTTTAGGATATCTCTTGCGATAGAGAGGGCACTCCTCGAGAGCTCTACTGACCTAAAATGGTCAACGTCCCATACGCCTGAAATGTCCGGAGATGCATCTGAAACCACCGCATCTGCGCTGTCGATAATCTTTTTTATTTCGCCTGCCACTTCGTCTTTTGTGAAATCGCCTTTTATCGCCTTTATGTTTTCAAATTTGAAGGGTCTGATGTCATCGAGGTCGACTCCTACAACGAGGCCCTCGTCTGCGACAATCTCTCTCAATACCTGCATCCAGCCGCCTGGTGCAGCCCCTAAATCCAGCACTGTGCCCCCCTTTTTGACGATTCGAAATTTCTCGTTCAGCTGCTTTAGCTTGAAGGCAGCCCTCGACCGGTATCTTTCCTTTTTTGCCTTCCTGTAATAGTAGTCCTTTTTGATCATGGATTTAATTCGACTAATATGGCCTCGAGTTTGTCCAGGTCTTCTCCGTATGCTGACCAGTTCCCCTCTTTCAGGTGCTCTTGTGCCCTCTGGTAATGCCCCAGCGCCTCTGTTATCAGGTCCTCCGTGGTCTTTTCTTCTCCCGGGACTTCAATCTGGGGTGGAGCGATTTCTGGTACCTCAGCACCAAACACAACCGATAGAGACTCCTCCAGGGTCTCCTGCATTGTGAGCTTGTCGCCAAACGACACTATGATCCTCTTGAGCTCTGGCAGGGCGTCCTCCTGCTCGGACCTCAGATACACGGGCTCCACATAGAGCAGAGAATCCTCTATCGGGATTACCAGGAGGTTGCCCCGTACGACCCTCGAGCCCGACTGGCTCCAGAGCGTAAAGTCCTGCGATATATCGGTGTCCTGGTCTATCCTGGCCTCGACTTGAATCGGGCCGTATATGAGCTTGTCCTTCGGGAATACGTACACAACCCTCTCTCCATAGTTTTCTAAATCTCCTCTTGCGGCCATCCATCCAATCATATTGTTTTTAGCGCGGGGCGTGAAAGGCAGAAGCAACATAAACTCCTCTTTTTCCTCGCCAGGCAGCCTGGTTATCAGGTAGTATGGCTCCATAGCGATTCTGGTGCCTTCGTATATCTCCTGCGGTACCTCCCACTGGTCCTCTCTGTTATAGAAAACCCTCGTATCTAGCATATGATATGTCAGGTATTTCGATGCCTGAATCGTGAACAAATCCTCTGGATAGCGTATATGTCCCTTCAAGTCATCCGGCATTTCAGAGAAAGGCAGGAATAACTGCGGGAATATCTCTTCATACACGTTTATAATCGGCTCATCTTCCATGACGTAAAAGCGGGTCTTTCCGTCGTATGCGTCTATGACAACCTTTACCGAGTTTCTTATGTAGTTTATATTACCTGACGTCTCGGAATAGGGGTATCGGTCCGAGATGGTGTACCCGTCAAGTATCCAGTAAAGCCTTCCGCCTGATGTGACGAAGTACGGGTCTCTGTCATACATCAAAAACGGCGCGATGGCTCTCACTCTTTCCTCTATGTTCCTGTGCATCATTATCTTGCTTTCAGAAGTCACAGAATCGCTCAAGAAAAGCTTTAGAGAATTATACCTCATGGCCATCGTTGCACGTCTGAGCAATGAAGAGAGCTGGATGCCGCCTGCGCCCTGATATTTTGTGTATATATTTTCATCGCCTTTCGAATAGTCAAATTCCTCTGTCTTGGAGTTCACAACCACGTAATTGCTTGTGATTTCTCCATAGTAGATTTCGGGGCGTTCTATGTCGAAATACTCGGATTTCGGCGGTATGTCTTTTATGTACAGGACCGGGAGGCCCTCGGACGATATGTATCTCACAGGGCTCATGGAGAGGCCGTAGCCGTGCGTGTATACCAGGTGTTCATTTACCCAGGTCCTCTCTGGCAAAAACTCTGGATTTACCTCCCTCGCGGAGAGCATCACCTGCTTGTAATCGCCGTTTATGTTGTACCGGTCTATGTCCACGTCATAAAAATCATAGTACGTCCTTATCAGCTGGACCTGCTCATATGTCCTCTTAAGCGGCTTCCAGTCCCAGAGACGGACGTTATCGATTGTCTTGCTGTTTTTTTCTATGTCTGAAAATGTAAGATTGTAGTTGGCAGGGAATTCTACCTCTTCTATGTCCTCCAGGTCGTATGCCGCCCTCGTGAACTCTATGTTATGGGAAAGATACGGCTTTTCGAGGGTGTACTCGTCCGGCGTGACCTTGTACTGCTGGACAAAGCCCGCAGCAGAATTGCCTGTTATGCTGACTAGCAACAAAAGGCCAACCCCCAAAACTGGCCACTTTATGTCGTTATACCTCACAGCCACAAACGAGGCGATTGCTACCGCGAAGAACAAAGCAGCCGTGGTAGTAATCAGGGGTAGCCGTACTTTTACGTCTGTGTATCCGGCTCCGTATACTGCCCCTATTTCCGAATACAAAATGGAATACCTGTTAAGCAGACTACCAATCCCGAATAGAATGAGTATTATTCCGGCTATGACTAACACGTGGGATACGTAATTCCAGTTCAGACTCGGCATTTCAAACCTGTATGTACTGGAGTCCTCATCCTTCACAAGCGCCCCGCCAAGGAACATGTAGAGTCCAACTGTCACGAGGGCGATGAAGAAAAACCCGATGAGCAACACATTTTTTATGTATATGTAAAACGGGAGCGAAAAGAAGTAAAATCCTATATCTTTGTTAAATATCGGGTCTGCCGAACCAAAAGGCACCTGGTTTATAAAGCGGAGAACGATGTCCCAGCCGAAGCTTGTGACAAACCCCATGAAAAGGCCAAATAGCAGCGCTGCAATAAGCACGAGCCCGGAAAACTTACTATTCTCAAATACATTTTTGGCCGCCTTTTTAAAGTTTACCAGGGCAATGAAAAAAAATACTGCAGCTCCCAGCACGAAAAGTGCCAGCTTTGTCTTTAAAATCGTCAAAAACACGCTTGTATACTCTACCTCCTCGAACCAGAGGTACTCCGCATAGAGATTCACCAGTGTCGGGAGAAACAATATAATAAATACTAAAGGTCCTGCAAGTAGAAACGTCCACCTAATACGCAACATGGTATAGCCTCATAGACGGTAATGGTATTTAAATCATAGAGGTGGGGTATCGAGGACAAGCTTGTCCTTTTCGTTTTGTAAAATAACGTTTTTCAGTGAAAAATTATGGCCGGTATTAATAGTTCATATCGTTATCTCAATGTCCAGCTTCTCTGCCAGCTCCTTGTACCTGTTTCGAATCGTTACTTCCGTCACTCCCGCCACATCCGCCACCTCCCGCTGGGTTCTCCTCTCCCCCAAAAGCACGCTCGCGATGTAGATAGATGCTGCCGATACCCCTGTCGGGCCTCTTCCGGATGTCAGCTCCTTTTCCATTGCCTTCTTCAGTATCTCTACTGCCTTTGACTGGACCTCGCCTGACAGGCCGAGCTCCGAGCCGAATCTCGGTACGTAATCTATGGGCGTCGTCGGTTTGAGAGAGATTCCAAGCTCGCGTGAAACGAATCTGTATGTCCTTCCTATCTCCTTCCTGTTCAGCTTTGACGCATCTGCAATTTCGTCAAGCGTTCTCGGGACGTTGCACTGCCTGCATGCCGCGTAAAGCGAGGAGGCAGCAACGCCTTCGATGCTCCTCCCCCTTATAAGCCCCTTTTCTACGGCTTTCCTGTATACGACTGCTGCCGTCTCTCTGACGTTTCTGGGTAGAGTCATTCTCGAGGCAACCCTCTCGAGCTCGGTCAGCGCAAAAGCGAGGTTCCTCTCCGTGGCGTTTGAAACGCGGATCCTCTGCTGCCACTTCCTCAGCCTGTAAATCTGCGCCCTCTTTCTGGGAGATATGTCCTTTCCATAACAATCTTTATCTCGCCAGTCTATAACCGTTGAAAGGCCCTTGTCGTGAATCGTGTAGGTCATCGGCGCTCCAGCCCTCGACCTTTTTACCCTCTGCTCGTTGTCAAACGCCCTCCACTCGGGCCCCAAATCCATAATCTTTTCATCGATTACCAAGCCGCAGGTATTGCATATCATCTCTGCCCTTTCGTAATCCCTCGCCAAGCTTTTACTGTTGCATTCCGGGCACTCATCAATATACTCTACCTTTTTTTCTGGTATGAGTTCTTTTTCTTCCTGCATGCTTCCTCCTGGGAAATTCATAAAATGTATCGCCCTTAAGAGTTGAAAGCTCCCCTTTTGAAAACGTCTTTTCTGGTTTGATTACAATGTAGGGCCTCGACCTGGGACCTATAACGTCTTGAATCTTGCCTACTTTGATATCCTTTGTACCGGCGTAGGAATAGATAGAAGGAGCTTCGTGCAAACCCTTATTTCCACGGATTACAAGGTTTCTGGATTTCGTCTCATGGCTAAGGGTTCCCAGGGCAATCACGGACATTCATCCTATTATAAATAATTTTCGGAAGATTTATATAGTCCTAAAGGGGCGGGGGTTTAACACTTGAAACCATTCTTGAATTTTTTTGGGACAGACCTGCTCCTCTTGCTACTGATATCGCCTCTTCTTTCGTTATAATATCCTCTGGCGCATGGGCGTCTGTGCTTAAAATTAGCCTGGCACCGGTCTCCTCTGCAACCCTCACCACATGGCCGTTTGTAATGCAGTGTCCCGCCCTGGAGGTCAGCTCCAGGTATACCCCGTTTTCATTTGCGAGTTCTGCCTCTTCGACCGTAATCAAGCCGGGGTGGGCCAGGATGTCGACTTCAGGGTTTTTAACCGCCTCTAAATTTGTTCCCTTTTGTACTGGCTCTGCAATGGTCTCGCCGTGAACAATTATTAATTTCGCTCCGAGTTTTCTGGCCTTTTTGACGAGCCTGTCCAGCATGCTCGGAGGTATGTGGGTCAGCTCTATTCCAGGGATGACCTCTATGTTGCTTGCTTTAGAAAGCTCTTCTAGCGCACTTACGGTATTCGACAGAATGAATTCCAGATTCGAATTGTCCGCATGGTCTGTTATCGCTATCCCCTTGTACCCTAGAGTAGAGTACCGCTGCACTATTTCAGCCGGTACCAGCTCTCCGTCGCTGAATATGGAGTGTATGTGAAAGTCGTACATCATGCATAACTGACGTCAATGTCGCTCCTGTCGAGGATGTTTACAGTCTCTCTTAGGAGAGGTATGTCCTTTGATTCCGTCCTTAATGCTTTCAAAAACTTCTTTTGTTCGATTTTTGACATTTTTGCATATACGGGCTCGAATCGGAGCATGCCTACAACGCCTATATAGGGCACAACCTTCGCGTACCTTAAAAACAGCTGCGCTTCCTCTGCGGACTTCTTTCTGATTTTCTCGAACAGGTACGAAAGTACTACAAGCCTCTGGTCAGTCTCCTTGAGTTCCAAAACCGGGTCGTTTGCATCTTTCTTTACTTTCCCTCCGATGACGATTATGTTTTTTTCGTTCTCTGTAGGCAATAGGCCTTTGACGCCGTAAATGGTTTCACTTCCCTCCTCGAATGCGAGGTATGTTTCGGCCCAGAATCCATGACCCGCGACCCACTGCGGACTTCCGAGCGTTACAATGATTCCATAATTATCAAACCAGGGGAAAAGATTTTCAAACTCCCTCACCTCCACCTCCTTGTCGTTCAGTCTTACGACGCCTCCAATCGTGTCTTTCATCAGCCTTCTTACGAGTTCTGTGAGCTTCATATAGAAATAAACTGAAAAGTGCTGCTGTTTTATACCTTCCTATTCCCTGTTTTTCCTTATCTTTCCCGCAATTTCCTTTAAAATGAGAGTTTTTGGCCTTTCCTTGTCAACAATCGCCACTCCGCCCTTTTTCCACCACTCCCTCGGATATGCCTTTCCCTTTTCTATCTCTGGATTGAGGCCCAGCGCAGCTGCAGCGTCTTTAATCTCACTCAGTGTCGGGGAGGGCACAGCATGTTTCAGCGGTATCTTCCTTCCGGCTGCCCTCGACTTCTGGGCATCTATGTTCGGCGGCCATATTACGGCCTTCATCCCTTGATTGCCTCCAGGCACGCCTCTACCGTGTACTCGCCGGGCGTGATGTCCACTTCAACTCCGTGTTCCTCGAGCGTTTTTGCGGTTATCGGGCCGATGGCGCATACCTTTACCTCTTTTAATCCCTCTGTCAGCCTCCCCTTGTCCAGTGCTGCAAACATGTTTCTTACGTTCTGGGAGCTCGTAAATATCGCTGCCGTGATTTTGCCCTCTTCCAGAGCCGAAAGAAAATCTCTCATGGGCGTCTGGTCGGACGGCATTATGGTGTTGTAAATCGTGACCTCCGTGACCTCTGCACGGTTTTTGAGTTCGGTGATCAGAACCTTTCTGCCGATATCGGCCCGCGCCACCAGGATTTTCTTGCCGTCAATGCCTGCTTCCGCCATCTCGGCTGCCAGGTTCTCTGCTTTGTACTCCTTCGGTATCAGCTCTACCTTTATCCCCTTCTCTTCAAGGAATTTAGCGGTCTTCGGGCCGATTACAGCTATTTTCGTCTTTTTCAGCTCGTCTCCGAAATACCTGTGCATGATTTCAGCACCGAAGGTGCTTGACAGCACAAGCCAGTCGTGTCCGGACGGCTCCCCGATTTCCCGGACTACGTCCTCCCTCGGCCGCGGTATGATCTGGACGGCCGGCACGATCATCGCCCTCTGCCCCATCTCCTCGACCTGCTTTACGGTCTCCCCCGACCTTTCGCGCGGCCTCGTAATAGCAATCATATAAATCCTGCTTTTAACATAATTTCCAGTAGAATCAGGATCACGACAGAATAGAGAACTTGTTCCGGCCTAAATTTGATGCCCCTTCCCTCGTCTTCCATGTACCGAACAAGGCCCGCGCCGGACGCGGGCATTGAACTCTTTTTCTTTTTCCTCTTTACCATGTAAATACAATGTCATGAATTAACAATATAAAATTATCTCTATCTCTTTTAGTATATCTCTTATCTCTTCCGGGTCCTGGCTTTTTTGCCCCTTTACAGCAAGCTCGTTTATCTCGTCGTCTATGTCTCTCTGCAATAATTCTGTGAATATCCTGCGGGCCTCCGCGATTTCGAGGCCCCTTATCTCGCGCTCCCTGACCGGGGCCCCGTCATACCTGTTG
>JAZGIK010000041.1:0-8695 GCA_036482035.1 Hydrothermarchaeaceae archaeon (SeqCode)
CTTGAAACTACCATAGGTGACAGGCAGGGCTGGTGGCTGAGACCTAACGAGGGGCTCTTGTTAGACATTCGTGTAGATGAAATATCTACAAGCGGCGGTGTCATAGACCCGGTGAAGATTGAAAGGGAAACCCCGTCAATCAGAGTAACTAAGTGGTACGAAAGTTTCGTAATAGAAGTGGAAGAACCGGGACTCATTACAGCTCCATGGATAGTGGAGGGCGCAGCGCTCGTAGAATCACGCCCTGCCATGTATTCGAGTTCCGGAAGCGAGGGGGCCACGGTATACTACGAGAAATATCAAGAAGAAGTGATGACTGATGTACCTGCCTGGGACGAATGGTTCGATTTAAAAAATTCCTTGGTATATATGATGACAAAGACGGCCCTTGCGCCGATTGACCTGGAGTTCCTCTCTATCGAAGACGCTGACGACGTAGGAGTGACTATAACGCCTGTATGGAAAGTCGAAAACTGGGCAGATATAACATATGCTTATGAGTGGAAGAGCTACCGGAAAGTAGAAGGGATAGGGGTTACTGCCTTGGATATCCCGGAATGGTTTGAGTTGTTTTAAAATGTTGAGTCTGGTGCTTCCCAAAGGCAGTCTGGAAGAGCAGACGATGCTGCTTTTTAAACAGGCGGCACTGGACGTGAAAGTAGATTTCAGGGACTACAACCCCAGCATTAGCGACCCAAGGATTTCGAAAGTGAAGATACTCAGGCCCCAGGAGATACCGAAGTATGTAGAGGAGGGTTATTTTGATATAGGAATATCCGGCCTGGACTGGATAACAGAAAGCGGAGCCGGTGTCGAGGTGATCGCTGATTTGCCGTACAGCAAACGGGGCACTGGCGTTGTGCGCCTTGTAGTTGCAGTTCCAGAAAGCTCGGATGTAGAGATGCCCGAAGACATAAAACCGCAAAGCAGGGTGACAACAGAATATATGAATATCACAAAAAAATACTTTGAAGATCTCGGCATACCGGTTAAAATGTACTATTCCTATGGAGCGTCGGAAGCGAAAGTCCCGGAGATAGTGGATGTGGTAATAGACCTTACTGAAACTGGTACCACACTGAGAAAGAACCGCTTAAAGATCATCGGTACCATACTCGAATCCTCAACGAAACTCATAGCAAATAAAAAAGCCTGGACAGACAAAAAAAAGCGGAAGGGGATAGAGGAGATAAGGACTCTGCTTTTGGGAGTCATAGAGGCAAGGGGAAAAGTGCTCCTGAGCATGAACGTGTCAGAGGAGGCATTGGAAGATGTGATATCCATTCTGCCGGCGATGAAAAATCCAACAGTGTCAAAACTTTATAGTTCGGGTTATTATGCACTGGAGACAGTGGTGCCCAAAAAAGACGTGAACATACTCATTCCAAAGCTCAAGGAAAAGGGCGCCGAGGACATCATCGAAATGGGTATTACAAAGATTGTGAAGTGAATCACAGTTTATCCAGTACGTAATCCGGATCTATTTTGGTTTTTTCGATGTCTTCTCTTTTCGAATAGCCTGTCAGTACCAGCGCAGTTTTCATCCCTGCCTTGTTGCCCATTGCTATGTCGGTTTCAAGCCTATCGCCCAGAAGCAGGACTTCCTCAGGATTGAGTTTTAATCTGTCGAGCACGATTTTCGCTATGATGTCTGAGGGCTTTCCAATGACTGTTGGCTCTTTCCCGCAGACTGTCTGAACAGCATTTACAATAGCACCAGCTCCAGGGAGCATTCCACTTTCCGTTATTAACGTGCTGTCTGTGTTCGTCGCGATAAAGTCCGCACCATTCTGTATGAACCTGAGAGCGAGGGCCATCTTGGAGTAATTGAAGTCTCTGTCAAGTCCTACAAGCACGACGTCGCATTCCCTCCAGCCAGTCTGGATGCCCTGCCAGCCCAGCTCCTTCTTGAGGCCCTCCTCCCCGATTACGAATACACTTGGGTTTCTGTAGTTCTCTTTGATGTAAAGCGCTGCTGCATAGCCGGATGTGATAATCTCCTTTTCATCGACATTGATGCCAAAGCCTCTGAGCTTCTCAACGTATTCTGCGCGTGTCTTTGTGGAGTTGTTGGTTAAAAACAGGACTTTCGACTTCTTTTTTAAGGATGCGATTCTTCTGTTGGAATCTGAAATGAGTTCTTTGCCTCTGTAGACCACTCCATCCAGGTCAATTACAAATCCTTTGAAGTCCATATTTCTCCCTTTATTCTAGCTCATCCAGCCATCCGGCTGTTTTATTGATCTTTCTCTTAAAGAATTTTCCAAGATTTCTGGGGGACTTTGCTTGATGATATTTGAGGTAGATATCATCCCCCGTAATCCCTACAATCTCTATCTTGCCAGTCTTGTGAGACATCATGTACTTAAACCTTTTACTGTGGCCGTTGAGCATCTTTTTTGCGTCTTCAACAATTTTGTAGCCTCTGTACAGGGGGACCTGAAAATTGTGCTTTACTCTCTTTACTGGCCGGCACTGAAAAACATAATATGGGTTGACGCCAATGCTGACAAGTTTATTTTGTAATTCCGCTAAAACTTCAGGATTGTCGTTCACGCCCTTAAGTAAAACGGTTTGATTGTTTATTATTATGCCGGAGCGGACAAGTGAATCAACGGCGTTAATGGATTTTTTGGTAATTTCCTTCGGGTGGTTAAAATGAGTTACCACGCATATCCTTCTATTTTTCTGCGAATAGTTTTTCAGTAGTTTCAATAGCTCTTTATCTTCCAATATTCTATCTGGAAATGTCACTGGAACCTTGGTTCCGAATCTTATGAAATCCAGATGGGGAATGGTTGAAAGCTTTTCCAGGAATTTCTCAATTACTCCTGTCGGTAAAACAAAGGGATCCCCGCCGCTTACGAGCACATTATTAATCTCTTTGTGCTTTTGGACATATTTTACAGAATCATTAAATCTGCGCAATATCTCTTCAGTCGGCAGACCGACAAGTCTTTTTCTGAAGCAGAACCTGCAATAAGCTGCGCACCTGTTTGTTGCTAAAATCAGGGCTGTTTGCGGGTACTTGTGCTGCAGACCCGGCATTTTTGTGTTTTCCCGCTCACCGCTTGTATCATATGTGCCCAATAGATTTAACTCTCCTACTGAAGGAACTGCCATCTTTCTAATTGGGTCGTCGGGGTCATTTCTATCGATTAAGGACATATAATATCGGCTAATACGCATAGGGTGTCTTTCTACAACCTTTCGTAATTGCTCCTCTTCCTTTGGAGTTAAGTCTATGTACCCTCCCATTTGCTCAAGGGTACAAATGCTTTCCTCGAGCTCTTTTTGCCATGGCATAGAATAAATCACGACAGCCTATTTAATGAATCTTTCCTTGGAGAGGATATGAAAATTTTTCCCAGAGTACGGGAATTAATGAAGGCCTACTAGCCTACCACGCCCATACATCTCCAGTTTATCTCCGCCTGCTTTGTCTTAACGTTGACAACGCACGCAGGATTGCACCCTTCCTTTTCAATATCGAGGTCTATCCACCAGGTCCCTGTGTCCGCGTTGCACATGTGGGTATCTTTGAGTGCCCCCTCGCTACATTCGCTGGCCAGGGCGATTTGTTTGGCCTCGGTTAGACTCATGCCATCACAATATTCTTCCTGAACCTCCCCCGTTTCCTGACTTATACAGCCCGAAATGAAGATTATCGAAATTATTACCAGCAAAATAGTTTTTCTCATAAATAAGCAATTTGCAAGTTCCTATTTAAATCATTTCATTAGCAGAAGCAAAAAAATTAAAGAAGGGCTCTCTCCTGTCCACCGCCTCTCTAAACAGCTCTTCTAATTTTTTGTCGTCAGCGCCAGCGCGCATCGGCGTAAGAAAATCTACAAAATTGTCTATCCGCATCAAGCACGGCTTGAATTTCCCGCCCGTGGTTATCCTGATTCTCGTGCAATGGGAACAGAAATCTGTATTGTGCATGGGCCTGACGACCTCGACCTGAGAGCCGTTCAAGGTATACTTTTTCCTGTCTTGCATGAATTCTCTAACAGTTACGTCATTTGCATTCATCTCAAACTCTCTCTCGATGCCGTCAAGGCTGTAGTAATACCTGTCAAAGACTTCCTTATCGGTGTCCATAAGCTCGATAAGCTGGAGTACCACCCCATCCATCGAATAATGATCCAAAAGCTCCCTTATTTCGCCATCATTTATTCCTTTCATGACGACCATATTCAATTTAACCGGGTATAGCCCTGCTTCAATTGCAACTTCGATGCCCTCAATGACCCTATCGAGATTGGCCCCTCCCGTAATCTCTTTGAACACTTCCGGTTTTAGTGTATCGAGGCTGACGTTTATCCTTTTTAGACCGCTTTCTTTAAGCCTACTTGCGTAGTCCTGCAAGTATGTGCCGTTGGTGGTCATTGAAATGTCTTTTATACCAAGTCTGGAGATTCCGCCTACAATATCAACGACATCGCTTCTCAGAAGCGGTTCGCCGCCAGTTATTTTTACCTTTTTTATGCCGTGCTTTGCACAGATTCCAACAATCCTTGAGATTTCATCCGGTGTCATTTCCTCCTTGGAATCTTCAAATATGCCCTCCTTGTGGCAGTATATGCAGTCGAGATTGCACCTCTGTGTAATAGAGATTCTCGCACTTAAAACAGGTCTTTTGAATTTATCGTAGATCATCCGCCGCAACCAATATCCTTAACTCGATTATATCGCCTTCTTTAATGTCCGACTTTTTTAAAGATTTCAGCATTCCAACCGTCGTGCTTTTAATGAAATCTTGTACAAAGGGATTGAGGGGGATATTCTTCTCTCCGACTTTCAGGATTACTGTCCTTCTTTTCTTAAATTCCATTGGCTCACTCTCTCGCATGTTTTACAATGTGGCCCACTTCTTTTAAGATTATGCCCATTCCGGTCTTCACGGCATCCGGAGAACCGGGCAGTGAAAATATGACGGTTCCATTGGAAACTCCTGCTACTGCCCGTGTCAAAAGTGCAGCACTGCCTATCTTTTCAAAACACTCTCTTCGGAAAAACTCACCAAAACCGTCCAAAACCTTGTCCAGCATGCCCGATACTGCCTCGATGGTTACGTCCCTGCTTGAGATTCCGGTTCCGCCGGTGATGATGATGACATCGGGAGATTGATTTTCCAGGATATAATCTATGGCTTCTACGATGGAACCTTCGTCATCCGGCACAATTGTATAGGATATGACCTCATGTCCTGCCTCTTTCAAAGCATCTGAGATATATCTGCCAGAAGCGTCATTTTCCTTGTGCTCGCTTTTAGAATCTGATACGGTGACAACTGCTGCTTTTATGCTGTTCGGAGCGTCTCTCTTGTGCTTATCTGTGGTTTTGCTCATTTTTTATTTTTTCTGTGACCTTTATCTTTCCAATTTCTGTGACTGGATACTGGCCCTCATCATCTTTCTCGACCGCCTTTACCATGTCCCAGATGGTCAAGAGCGCAACGCTTACGCCGGTAATCGCCTCCATTTCCACGCCCGTCTTGCCGATGCTCCTCACCTCGACCTTTGCCTCTATTTCATTCTTATGAAACTCAAAATCGACGTTCACGCCCGTAATCTGCAGCTGGTGGCACATGGGTATCAGGTCCGGCGTCTTTTTTACTGCGGCAATGGCTGCCACCTGGGCTGTAGTGAGCACGTTGCCCTTCTCGATTTTTCCCTCCCTGACCCGTAAAACTGTGTCTTCTTTAAGCCTGATGCGCCCCGATGCTCTCGCTGACCTCCTGACGTCATCTTTGCCAGATATCTCCACCATCTTCACGCCTTTCTCTGAAATGTGAGTCAGCTCCATCTCCCAGCTCCAATAATTTAAATACTATGAAACTCCTTATTCCAGTAGAGTAAAAATGACAGCTGAAATAGAATTTATAAAAATGCTTGTCATTTCATCGCTCGTGGGAGGGCTTATCGGCGTAGAGCGGGAGATGAAAGAGAAGGTAGTCGTGGGGATGCGGACGTTCATGCTGACATCCATGTTCGGCGCACTTAGCGTCTGGATTGCGGTTGCTTCCGGACAGAGCTATTTTCTAACTATCGCTTTTCTCGGCATTGTCCTTATTGTTGTTTTGGCGACCATAATAAAGAACATGAGCCTCTGGGACATAGGTGTTACCACTTCCGTTGCATTTCTGGTGACCTTCGTTTTGGGGGTCATGGTAGGCCTCGGGATGTACTTCGAAGGGGTAGCAGGCGGCCTTATAGTCACAGGCGTACTGGTCTCAAAGGCGTATTCCACCGCCTTTAGCGAGACCCTGACCCACAAGGAGATACGAAACGCGCTTGAATTCGGCATAATCGCATTTATTTTATTTCCAATTGTCCCGAATGCCCCAATAGGCCCCTACGGTCTGATAAACCCGCGCACCCTTATATTAGTAGTCATCCTTGTGGCGTCAATTGGGTTTGTTGGATTTATTGCGATTAGAAAAGTCGGGATAGAGGAGGGGCTTCCACTCGTTGGCGCGCTGGGCGGACTGATAAACAGCGAGGCAGCTACGAGTGCTATCGCAAGCAAGGTCAAAAATACCGAGGGACCTCTGTCTTCCTTCAAAGTTGCAATAGTGCTCACAAATTCTGTCATGTTGGTAAGAAACCTCATCATAGCAGGTTTTCTCAGCCTCGCCGTCTTTAGGATTATGGTGGTACCGCAGATACTGATGGCAACATTCGGCCTCATCTATGCACGATTTATAAAATTCGAAAAGGAGGCCAAAAAGGTTGAACCCCCGGTAGAATCCCCATTCGCAATCCTGCCTGCCATACGATTTGCAGTATTTTTCACAATTATTTCACTTGTAGTAACGTATTCGAAAGGATTCGGAGTTGAGAGCGTGTACCTTGTGGCCTTCATCGGAGGGATAGTCACAAGTGCAGGTGTCACGGCTTCCTTCGCATCGCTTGCTTCCACAGGAGCAATTGACCCGGGAATAGCGGCTTATGGCTGTGTTATCTCCGCTATGGGAAGCTCTCTCGGGAAAGTCTTGATTACGCGCGTTAGCGGTACTGCTGACCTCACAAAAGATGTCCTGAAACCCCAGATTATTGTCGTACTGGTGGGGCTTTTGGCGCTTATTGGGATGTGGGCGCTGTAAATCAAAGAAATAATGATAATAGTTAGTGCATGCTTAGCAGGAGTAAAATGCAGTGGGGATGGCAGCGCAAGACCTTGCCAGAAGGTTATAGACTTGGTCAGACATGGCAGAGCATTTCCTGTCTGCCCGGAGCAGCTCGGCGGCTTGCCCACTCCGAGAGCACCCTCTGAACGGAGAGATGATAAAGTTTTTACAAAAGATGGGGGAGACGTGACCTCTGAGTTTAGAAAAGGTGCTGAAGAAGCATTGAAAATTGCACAGCTTGCAAATTGTAATGAGGCAATATTGAAATCCAAATCTCCTTCCTGTGGTTCTGGCAAGGTATACGACGGCACATTTTCTGGAAAGCTGGTTGACGGCGATGGCGTCTTTGCAGAACTTTTGAAAAGGAATGACATTAAAGTTATGAACGAAGAAGACATGCCGTAAAAAACAATTTAAGTTCCGAAGTTCTACTTTAGGATATGTTCATCGCTGTTGAAGGCATTGACGGCTCCGGGAAGGGAACACAGAGCAGGCTTTTGAACAGGTGGGTAAAGGAGAAGGGCCACGAAACGTTTTTGACCAGGGAGCCTACGACCGGTGCAATCGGCCAGCTATTGCGCGAGGTCCTGAAAAAGGGAGAACTTGATTCCAGGGCCGAAGCGCTGTTATTCGCAGCAGACAGGACCGAGCACGTAAAAGAGATATCACAGAAGCTGGCAGAGGGCCGTGTTGTAATATCCGAGCGTTATTTCTATTCCTCAATCGCATACCAGGGTGCCTCAGGTGTCAGTCTCAAGTGGCTCATGGAGCTGAACAGATTTGCGCCGATTCCCGAACTGGTGCTGTATCTCGATGTATCCCCTGAGGTCGGGCTTGAGAGGATATCTTCCAAAAAGTCTCTTAGAAGTTCAATACGGGAGAAGGAATACTTTGAAAGGCAGGACTTTCTGGGCAAGGTCCGTGAAATTTATCTGGACCTCGTAAATGAAAATCGTTTTGCAGTAATAGACGCCTCGAGCACTATAGATGATGTCCAGACCTCCATCAGGAGGGTGGTGAGCAGGTCTTTGGGCAAACTCGAAGAGACAAAGAAAAAGCCAGCGCAGAAGGGGCTTGGGGACTTTTGATTTTTTTGTTCATGCAAGCCGAGTTATGCCTTTGACCTTGTCAAAGTCGCTGTCGAAGGAGAGTATGTTTTTGATATTCCTAGATTTCATCACATAAACTGAGGCCGCATCTGTGATAGAGATAGGAGGAGTCTGCAAAGATCAAAGCTCTCCCCTCTGGGCCTTCTTTTTAGAGGTCACGGCATCGCCCCCTACGGGGATTATCCCGGTGATGTTCTTCACAGCCCCCACAAACGCCTTATACATCTCCTCTTCATAGCCTATGAGGACAACTTCTTCGATAGTGCTGTTACTATCAGAAAAATTACGAATCACTTCCACCATTGCCCCCGCTGCCTCACCTGGATCGACGCCGCCGACACCCGTGCCCATCCCGGGAAATACTATGCTTTTAAGGCCGTTGCGCGCTGCGCACTCAAGAGCTGCTGCAGTGGCCTTCGTCACGTTCTCGATGCCAATTCTCTGCGCGGGC
>JAZGIK010000042.1:0-4131 GCA_036482035.1 Hydrothermarchaeaceae archaeon (SeqCode)
TTGGCAGTGGCACAATAAGAATGACATATTTTCGGGGTCTTCTTAGCGTGGACACGGCACATAAAGATGCGCTGGCGCGGTTGAGGGAGAGGGACACTTCCTATATTTCGAGAGCGGCTCCCATACAGGGCATTGTGCAGGCAGATATAGACTCAATAAAAATGTTTTTTAAAAATACAGAACTCAAGGGCAACTTTGCGGTCCGGTGCAAAAGGCGCGGCTCTCATAGCTTTTCGAGCAAGGACGTGGAGGTAGAGGTGGGGAACATGCTGACAGAAAAAGGCGCAGAAGTGGATTTAAAAAGGCCCGGGACTGTCCTGTGGGTCGACATCATTCAGGAGCAGGCCCACCTGTCTGTCCTCTCTCCAGAGGATATTGTCAAAAAGACGCCGAAGGTGAAGAGGCGCTGGAAGAAGGGAGAGCGGCCCGTATCCAGGGCAGAGCTCAAGATAAGGGAGGTAATACAAGCGTTCCCGGAGATATTCGAAGAGAATAAAAACGCACTGGACATCGGGGCCGCCCCCGGGGGCTGGACGAAGGCAATGGCTGCCAGACTGAAAAAGGTGATAGCAGTTGACAGGGCAGAACTTGACAGTGAAGTGAGAGCACTTGAGAACGTTGTGCACATAAAAGAGAGGGCAGAGGACCTGAACCTAGATGAGAAAGTGGACATCATATGCAACGACGCCAATCTCCTGCACATGCAATCTGCCGAAATCAGCCTAAAACTTGCGGAGAAGTATCTAAAGAGAGGAGGCGCGCTGATACACACCGTAAAACTCGGCATCGTTCCAAAGACTGGCAAATTAGCAGCAAAAAGTTTAAATCATGCGATAAAAGAGGTAAAAAAAGAGTTTGAAAGGGCCGGAATAAGGACCCGGACAAGGAAACTTCAGTACAACACCAGAAACGAGACGACGATAATAGGAAGAAAATAAAATGGACGTACGTACAACCTTTATAATCGGAATAGCTGCATTACTTTTCACGATGTACTATCTCGAAAAAGAGATGGAAAAACGGCAGATTTTCTGGCTCTACGCAGGAATCGGCATTGCAATGGGCATCATTTCGGTGCGCACGGTCGTGAAAGACCTGCCGAATTTTGATTATTATATCACGTTTGCAGTACTTTCCATCCTAATCGCAATTTTATACCACGACGAACCGGAAGAGGAAGCAGAGCCCCCGAAAAAAGAAAAGAAGAAAAAGAAGAAACGCAAGGGGAGATGATGTACAAGCTCACCGAAGAAGGACGGGGATACCTTGAACGGGGGCTGCCGGAAAGACGCCTTTTAGACCTTCTCGACACTCCTATGGACTTAAAGGAAGCCTCGAATAAAATCGAGAGTTTCTCCATTGCCCTGCAGTGGGCCAAAAAGGAGGGCTGGGTTGAGATCAAGGAGGGCGAGATTCACCTCGTAGATAAGCCGAAGACCATTCCTCAAGAGGAGGCATTGAAAAAGGTTTCCGAAGGAGGCGAAGTCGACGAGGAAACCCTCGGAGTGCTCATTTCTCGAAAGCTCATTGAGGAAATTCGCGATGACATTGTAAAGAGGGCAAAGGATTTTTTGATAAATACAAGTGAGATTACTCAGATACCCGAAGAACTCATTTCTACAGGCCTATGGAGAGAAGTAATAGATCGAGCTAAGCCATACAACGTCGAATCCCCGGGGAAGAGGATTCACCCCGGTAAAAGGCAGCCGTATCAGCTTTTTATAGAAAGAGTGAAGCGAAAGCTCGTGGAGCTGGGATTTCAGGAAGTCACTGGCCCGCTAATCGAGACCGAGTTCTGGAATTTCGATGCCCTCTATCAGCCGCAAAACCATCCTGCCAGGGACTGGACGAGCACATACCAGCTGAAGCATCCCAAGAGTGGAAAGCTTCCAGACAAGAAAATAGTTAAGCAGGTCAAAGCGACACACGAGAACGGCTGGACAACGGGTTCCACCGGTTGGAAGTATAGGTGGAACCCAGAAAAGGCAGCAAGGCTCATGCCGCGCGCACATGGCACATGCCTATCGGCAAGGGCACTTGCTTCAGACCCTGAGATACCCGGTAAATATTTCGCGATAGCCCGCTGCTACAGGCCAGATTTTCTGGATGCCACACACCTTATCGAGTTCAACCAGGCAGAGGGCATAGTCGTTGGCGAAGATCTAAACCTGAAAAACCTGCTTGGAATCCTTGAGATTTTTGCAAAGGAGATAGCAGGTGCAGAAAAGGTAAAATTTCTCCCTGATTATTACCCGTTCACCGAGCCCTCGGTGCAGCTGTCAGCTCTGCATCCCGACCTCGGCTGGATAGAATTCGGTGGTTCAGGGATATTCAGAGAGGAGCTTACGAAACCTCTGGGAATTGATGTCCCGGTGCTCGCGTGGGGCATAGGGATAGACAGGCTTGCCATGTTCAAGCTGGGGATAAATGACATCCGGTACCTGTTTGCCAAAGACCTGGAGTGGCTTAGAAATTCAAAGGTGCTATAATGCCAAAAATAGATTTTCTATTTGAAGACCTTCGTAAGCTTGTCAAAACGGATATGACATATGAGGAGCTGGAGGACAGCGGGATTCTCTTTGTGAAAGGAGAAATCGAGGGGGTCATAGAGGATGTAATAACCGTAGATATTAAAGACACCAACCGCCCGGATTTGTGGAGCGTCGAGGGCATCGCCAGGGAACTCCGGGGCCACTACGGTGTAAAGGAGGGCCTTCCAGAATTCAAGATAGGGCGTTCTGGCATCTCCCTCGATGTCGACAAAAAGGTGGAAAAGGTCAGGCCGAAGACGGTTGGGGCAGTGGTCAAGGGGCTGAGCTTCGATGAGGAGTCCATAAAGCAGATGATCCAGCTCCAGGAAAAGATACACAGGACCTACGGCCGCAACAGGGAAGTGACTGCAATAGGCGTTTACGACTTCGACCGCATTGCACCGCCTGTAAAATATACCACCGTAAAGCCGGACGGAATAAAATTCGTGCCGCTGGATTTTGAGGAGGAGCTTACACCCGCTGAAATACTCGAGAAGCATCCGACGGGCAGGGAATACGCGCATTTGATTGACAAATTTGATGAATATCCATTGATGATAGATTCAGCAGGCAACGTTCTCTCGATACCACCGATAATAAATTCGGTTTATACCGGGAAAGTGACTCCTGAGACGAAAAACGTCTTCATCGAGCTGACCGGCCAGGAGGTCGAGAGGCTATCCGTAGCGCTAAACGTGCTGGCAGCTGCGTTTCACGATAGGGGCGGGGAGGTGTTAAGCGTGGATGTGAATTACCATGACGGCACGATCGTCACTCCGGACACGACGCCCCGGGAATTCAGCATTGATGCGGAGGAATGCAGGAAGATATTGGGCCTTGACCTGAGGGAAGACGAGATGATAGAGCTTCTAAAAAGGGCCCGCTACGACGCCAAAAGCAAAAGAGGAAAGCTCCTGGTCAAATACCCTGCGTACAGAAATGACGTAATGCACTCGAGGGACGTAATCGAGGATATCGCAATAGCCTACGATGTAAACAAAATCGAACCCCGGCCGCCGGAGCTCAGCACTATCGGAAGCATGGATCCGAAGGAGGAGTTCTGTGATACAGTAAGAGACGTCATGGTGGGTCTCGGGTTCCAGGAAGTTCTGACATTCTCTCTGGTTAACAAGGAGAATCTGTTCGGCAAGATGAACCTGAAGGGAGGGGAGATATGCGAAATAGCGAACCCCGTAAGCACCAGCTGGAATTCAATACGCAACTGGCTTTTGCCGAGCATCATGGACTTTTGGAGGGCCAATCTACACGTGGAATATCCCCAGAAGGTCTTCGAGGTAGGCGACGTTGTGGCCATCGATGATAAAGAGGAGACAGGCACAAGGACAGAAAAGAAGCTAGTCTGTGCGGTCTCTGACAGGAATGTGGGCTACGAGGACATCTCTTCTGTTTTGGATGCCTTTTTGAGAAATCTTGGAGTGGCTTACAGCCTAAAAGGCAAAGAACACGATAGCTTCATAGATGGCAGGTCGGCAGAGATAATATCGAAAGGCAGGGACATAGGAATCGTGGGGGAGATACATCCCCTCGTTTTAAACAACTGGGGCATAGAAAAGCCTGTTGTTGCATTTGAAATCGACAT
>JAZGIK010000043.1:0-5014 GCA_036482035.1 Hydrothermarchaeaceae archaeon (SeqCode)
CGTTTTAATATCGACCGCAGTTTTGGATGCGGTGCTAAATCTGATACTGATACCGAAGTTTGGAATAATCGGCGCGGCGGCTGCCTCGACGCTGAGTTTTGTATTCGCTGGTGTCGGTTCCACAATATTGCTTGGGCTCTATTTAAATAGGTCTTCCATTTAAATATCATAAAGAAAAAGAGATTTGAGGAGCGGAAAATGGAGATAGGAGTTGTCGGGAAGCCAAATGTTGGGAAGAGCACCTTTTTTAACGCCTCGACACTGAGTGACGCCGAGATAGCGAATTATCCGTTCACCACTGTGGATGCAAACAAGGCAATCGGGTATGTGAGGGTCCCCTGTCCTGAGATGGAACTGGGGACTAAATGCAATCCAAAAAATTCAAAGTGCGTCGACGGCAGCAGGTTCGTGCCCGTGGAGATGATCGATGTGGCAGGTCTCGTTCCAAAGGCCCATGAAGGAAGGGGACTCGGGAACAAATTCCTTGACGATTTAAGACAGGCCAGCGCCCTGATTCATGTCGTTGATGCCTCTGGAAGTACAGACGTAGAAGGAAAGCCCGTATCCAGCGGTTCACATGACCCCCTGGACGACGTACGGTTCCTTGAGGAGGAGATAGAACTATGGTTCTTCAATATCTTCAAGCGAAATTGGGAAAAGGTCTCGAAAAAGATACAACTTTTAGGGAAGGAGTTCGTAAAATCGTTTGCAGATATGTTCTCAGGGCTCGGATTCGGAGAGAAAGAGGTATCTTACGCAATAAAGGAGAGTGGACTGGACTCGAGTAAAGTTGCAAGCTGGAATGACGAAGAGCTTTTTGAATTCACAAGGTCTCTGAGGACGGCGTCAAAGCCGATAATAATTGCTGCGAACAAAACTGATATAGACATCTCTGACGAAAACATAAAAAAGATGAAATCAGAATTTTCTCACTCTATAATCGTTCCAGTGAGTTCAATGGCAGAATATGTGTTTAAAAGGATGGCAGAAAATGGCGCGATCAGGTACCTGCCAGATGACTCGAGCTATGAAATACTGGATACTGAAAAAATTTCGGATAAAGAAAAAAAGGGCCTCGAAATCATAGACAAAAACGTTTTTGGTAGGTTTGGCAGCACAGGTGTGCAGAAGTGTATAAACGCCGCGATATTTGAAGTCCTGGAGAAAATTGTGGTCTACCCTGTCGAGGATGAGAATAAATGCACGGACAAAGACGGCAATGTGCTGCCTGATGCATACATAATGGACAAAGGCGAAACGCCCCGTGACCTGGCCTTCAAGATTCACACAGAGATAGGCGAAAGATTTATCGGGGCTATTGATGTCAAAACTAAAAGAAAGATAAAAAGCGATAAAGAGCTTGAGAACGGAGATGTTATAAAAATATTGACATAGAGAGGAGAAGTCATGAAAGTTTTGGTGTCGGACCAGTTGCACAAAGCAGGTATCGAACTTCTGAAAGGTGCTGCGGATGTAGAGGTTGCAACAGGTCTCGATGAAAAGGGGTTAATCAAAAAGATAAAGGATAAGGATGCCCTTCTGGTGAGAAGTGCTACTAAAGCAACGTCTAAAGTTATTAAAGCAGGGAAAAAATTGAAGGTCATTGGCAGGGCGGGAGTGGGAGTAGATAACATCGATGTGGGCGTTGCCACAGAGAGAGGGATAGTTGTTGTAAATTCGCCAACGGCGTCTTCAATCACTGTAGCAGAACACACTATTGGCCTTATGCTGTCACTTGCAAGAAACATTCCTTTTGCTGACTCCTCCCTCAAGAGCAAAAAATGGGAAAAGAAAAAATTCCTGGGTGTAGAGCTTCGCGGGAAGGTCCTCGGCATAATAGGCATGGGGCGGATAGGCACGGAGGTTGCCAAAAAGGCCAAAGCATTTGATATGAACATAATCACTTATGACCCCTATCTCTCAGAGAAGGCTATCAGAAAGCTAGGGTTCGTAGTGACGGATTTAGATACATTATTTGCCAGGTCTGACTTTGTTACCCTTCATGTCCCTCTAACAGATGAGACTAGACATATTATAGGAAAGAAGGCAATTTCGAAGATGAAGAAGGGTGTGTGTATCATAAACTGTGCTAGGGGGGGGATAATAGACGAAAAGGCGCTTCTAAAAGGTCTCGAATCTGGAAAAGTTGGAGGTGCAGCGCTTGATGTGTTTGAAATTGAGCCCCCCTTGAAAAGTCCGCTTCTTAAAAATCCGAGACTTGTTGCAACACCTCATCTGGGCGCGTCCACGGAAGAGGCCCAGAAATACGCATCGGTGATAGCCTGCGAAGAAGTGATAAAGGTCTTGCAAAACGAGCCTCCCAGATATGTGGTGAACATGCCTGTGTTTTCTCCGGAAGTTCTTGAGGAAGTAAAGGATTATCTATCACTGGTAGAGGATATCGGAAGATTCACAGTACAGCTTTTAGGCGGCAGGATAAACGGCGTGTCTATGACCTACTGCGGAAAACTTCGTGAGCTAAGCGATGTTAGCGTGCTGACAAACTCTCTACTGAAGGGCCTGCTTGCCCCTATATTGAGCGAAGGGGTAACGCTCCTAAATGCCCCGATTGTCGCAAAAAATAGAGGCATTGGGGTCACCGAAGGAAAACGGGAGGACTCTGAAAAATTCCAGAACTTAATTATTTTGGGTGTAAAAACGAACAGCGGTGAAATAGAGATAAAAGGGACCCTTTCGGGAGAAGAGGTAAGGATCGTGAGTATAGAGGGTTATGGTGTAGATCTTATCCCTAAAGGAAAGATCCTCCTTGTAAAACACAAGGACCGCCCAGGAATGATTGGCAGGATTGCAACGTCTCTGGGAAAACACGGCATTAATATCGGCTCTATGCAGGTGGGCAGAAAGCGGGTTGGTGGAATCCAGCTTATGGTGCTGACAGTTGACCAAAAAGTCTCGAAAAAGGCGCTGGGAAGTATAGCAAGCATTGATGGGATAAAAAAAGTCGACATAGCAGAAATATGAAAAAAGTATATATGTAGCAAGTTCTTTTCTTGAACGAGAGGATTTATATGTACAAATATATAGGCAGAGCCTGGAACAGGCCAAAAGAATCGTATGTCCATGATTTGTCAAGAATACGAATCCCCCAGTGGAGACAGGGGCAAAGTGTTGTGAAGGTTGAGGCTCCTTTAAGGATTGACAGGGCGAGAAACCTGGGGTACAAAGCAAAACAGGGCATTATAGTAGTAAGGGTTAAGGTCAGGAGGGGCGGTAGAAGGAAAGAGAGGATAACTGCGGCAAGAAAGCCCAGTAAAAGGGGCTATAAAAAATATACACCTAAAAAGAGCATCCAATGGATAGCAGAAGAACGGGTCCAGCGCAAATATCCAAACCTCGAAGTCCTGAATTCGTATTGGATAGGAGAGGATGGGAAATACAAGTACTTTGAGATGATACTTGTAGACCCTGCTCATCCCGGAATTAAAAGAGACAAGGATTTATCCTGGATAACACAAAAACAGCACAAAGGCAGGGTCTTCAGGGGTTTGACCTCAGCAGGCAAGAGGTCACGGGGACTTAGAAATAAAGGAAAAGGAGCGGAAAAGATAAGACCCAGCATAAGAGCCAATAAGGGCCAGGGCAAATAGCCCCTCCACAATGAAAAATTATGCCTTGACAGTTTACGAAAATGAAATTTGTAGACCTCCATACGCATTCTATACTTTCCTGCGGTGTAGACACGCAAGCGCGCATGCTGTTCCATGCCAAGAAAATCGGTGTGGAATTAGGGCTCTGTGACGGTAAGCGATGCGAATGTCCGTCAGGCATCGAAATTGTGGCCTCGAACAAAAATGAATTGAAAAACAGACTTGCTAAATCACGCGACTTTGACTATGTCATTGTTCAGGGAGGGAACGAACACGTAAACAGGCTTGCTGTAAGCGACAGTAGAGTCGACATCCTTGCCCATCTGGAAAGGGGAAGAAAAGACTCGGGCATTGACCCGTTTGTTGCGAAGCAGGCAAAGGAGAACAACGTTTCCATTGAGATAAGCCTCAGAAATCTGATATTAACAAGGGGGAACCAGAGGGTAAATGCCCTGAAAAACATTGAAAGACTTCTCATGTTTTCACGGAAGTATGGATCTGACATTATCGTGACCTCCGGTGCGAGGTCCAGACTTGAACTCAGGAGCGGTGACGGGGTATTGCAGCTGCTAAGGCTCCTTGGATTTAACGATACAGAGGCAGAGGCAGCCATGGTGACTGTTCCAAGGGGCATCCTCGAGAATGACTCAGAAGGTGCGATATGAAAAGACTCCCTCCAACACTTCGAGAAAAAAAGAGATACGTTGCATTTAAAGTTGTAAGTGACGAACCAATAATAAAGGAAGAGATAACCAGAGTGATATGGACTCATGCCCTATCTCTTTTAGGAGAAATGCAAGCCAGTTCCCTCAGCCTCTGGGTGCTTGACTACAATGAGAGTACTCAAGAAGGATTTTTGGTCTGCAGGAATGAGGAACTGTGGAAAGTCAAGGGGGTTTTAGTGCTGATAGGTGAAATCAACGAAAAAAGGGCCCACGTTTGCGTTAATGGCGTGTCCGGTACAATCAAGGCACTTAAAAGAAAGTTTTTAAATAAGGGGCCGTCAATTATAGAAGAAAAGAAGCATGACAAATTAACGGATCTCGAAATTATTCGAAGTTATGGGGAGTGTATCGATGCACTGCCGAATGATAAAGAATTATTGTCGAGGTTAAGGGACTTAAAGATGAGATACATAGGTTTAATGAGAAGTGACCTAGAAATGAAAAGTAATTTAGGAGGAAGAGAAGATGCAACCAGTGCCTAGTATGGGGTATGACCGGGCTATCACTGTTTTCAGCCCGGATGGCAGGCTGTTCCAGGTTGAGTATGCAAGAGAGGCCGTAAAAAGAGGAACAACATCTCTAGGGATAAAGTACAAGGATGGCGTTGTTTTGGCTGTTGACAAAAGGATAGGCAGCGGATTGGTTGAAGAAAAGTCTATCGAAAAGATATTCCAGATAGAC
>JAZGIK010000044.1:0-4734 GCA_036482035.1 Hydrothermarchaeaceae archaeon (SeqCode)
GTCTGCGTCAATACCCACCGCAGTCCTGTTTCCTCTGACCACCTGGCAGTTGTGTCGGACATGTATTTTATGACCTCGAGCCCAAATCTCCACGAAACGGTGTCCTCGTGCATCTCCTTTCCCGTAAAGGCCTGTGCCATCTCATTGACACCTACATATCCTATGGAGTGCACGACCCTGTCAATCCGATAGTACGGCTCTCCGTTGACATCCTGTGTCAAGAATGGCAAGAGTCCCTCTTCGAGCCTGCGCTTGATTACATCTCTCTTGACCATTATTGCCTCTTTTGCCAGCCTCAACCTGTCGTCAAGTATTTCATAGAATTTGGCATCGTCTCCGTTTGACTCGTATGCAATCCTCGGGAGGTTTATGGTTACAACCTGCAAGCTGCCTGTCCTCATAGTGCCGTTCATTAGATCTTGGAAGTCGTCATGGTCGGGCTGTAAAACAAGCCTGCAGCACTGGGCGAAGACGTTGTCAGGTAAGTATCCTGCATGGAGATTTAAGAAGTAGGGCGTGCCGTATTTTGCAACTGTCTCGTGCACCAGCAGCATGAAGTCGTCATATCCTTCCTTTTTCATGTCTTCCTTTCGAAGCTTGTAATTGGGCTTCGGGAAAAAGAAGGGTTTGCCTACGTAATCGCCTTCCAAGTAAACCTCGGTCAGCGCTTTCCCAAACAGCCTTGCCTCCTTGTCAAAGTCCCCGTACGTTACCCTCTCCTTCATCTTGCCTCCAGGAAGGACCGCAGGTACGTCCGCGACAATGGATGGGCATCCATATTCTATGTCTATATCGCTGAAAACCGTCTGCCCCCCTCTCGCTACGTACATCTGTGACATTTCATATATGTACATCTGCGCCATTTGCTTTATCTGCGGGTATTTGAGCCCCCGCATGTACGGTGCAAGCCATACATTGAAGAAGTCCAGGCCCTGCCCTCCTGCAAAATTTGTTTGCGCTGCCGCGAGTGCCTTTGCTGCATGGAGGATTGCAACCTCTGCGTTCTTTGCCGGGCCGGCAACACTTGTGTTGTCGCCTGTTCCGTCAACTTTTAGGCCGTTTTTGAAGAACCATCTCAAATCGTGCTGTGCGCAGTACGGCCTGGTAGCGAAATAATCGAGGTCGTGTATGTGGATTTCTCCAAACATGTGGGCATCTGCGAGATGCAGCGGCAGCACCTTCAAGAGAGCATATTCCTTGAAGACCTGATCTGCCATGAGCTTGTGGATTGTCTCCGGGTTGTGCTGGAGATTCGCGTTTTCCTTTGATCCAGATTCCACGAGCTGCGTGGCATCGTATACTGGTATGCCGAGCCTCGTATAATCGGCCCTCGCCTTCTCATAGTTGTGCTCCAGGAGCTTTACATTCGTTATCTCTCTTATAAGAGGAGCTGATACGAACTCCAGCTTCAGCCTTCTCAGCTCTGATTCTGTCTCTTTTGCCACATTTTCTGAAAGCTCCTTTGGCAGGCCTGTTTCAAGAATTAAGGACGTGACTATCTTCTTCCTGTCGAAGGACTCTATTGTATTACTCGACGTTCTGACATGCATGCTGTGGAAGCGCTTGTACCTCTCTGCTGCCTCCGGGTTTTTCTTGTAAAGGATTTTCAGGACATTCATCTGGAGGTCCTTCGTGCTTATGCCGTCGTATATCTGCTTTGAAGCCTCCATAGCCACCTCTGCGGATGTCCAGAACTCTATGCCCGCCTCTACGCATTCAGTGGTTATTATATTCGGGTCGAAAGGCTCCACATCGCCCGACGTCTTCACGACCATGTTTCCTGCCCTTGAAATTGCCACTTTTTCACCTCTTTGATTATCGAACATATTATAATTAATTTCTTAACGTATTACGTAATGTTACCCTATAAAAATATTTCGAAGTAACTTCATTAATCAAAAATGCAAAAAGTATTTATAATATCGAACCAAACTTTATGATATGTAATATTAACCTTTGTTGCAGTTAGAAAGGTTAACCTGGTGGCTGCAAATGGATGATATAGACGAAAAAATCCTTGAAATATTGGAGAAGAACTCGCGGACCTCTTACAAGGAAATTGCGAGACATGCAAAGATTTCGGATGTCGCCGTTCACAAAAGGACCAAAAAGCTTGAGGACAGCGTTATCAGGGCATTTACAGTGCTGGTGAACCAGAAGGCCTATGGAAGGAACACAACCGCAATCGCAAACGTCCGGTGCGAGACCGGGATGACCTCAAAAATCGCAGAAGCGCTTGCAGAAATAGAAGACGTGACAGAGGTCTATACGACAGTCGGCAACTACGACATAGCTGCAAAGATAAGAACCGCTGACACGGAGGCCTTAAAGGAGATAGTCGAAACAAAAATCATGGCAATAAGGGGGATAAACGAAATCCGCACGAGCATCGTCTTCGATTGCGTAAAGGAGAAGGTCAATCTGGTGTTTTAAGAAAACATCTCTTTCGGCGGGCTTGGTCTCTGCGGTATTGCCTTGAATGCGAGTTCCAGATGCTCTTCTGTGATTTCTTTGGCGTCCTCTAAAATTGCCTTGTGGAGGGCCGCCTTTAAGAGCTTGTCCTTGAGGTCCCTCCCTGAGAACCCTTCTGTCCTTTTCACAAAGCCTCTGAGATTTCCACGGACCTTCATAGGGAGTCTCTTTGCGTAATTTTTAAGAATCTTAAGCCTCTCTTTTTCATTCGGAAGGGTAAACTCCATCTCCTCCTCAAACCTGCTCCTGAGCGCCCGGTCAAGCATTACAGGGTTGTTTGTGGCCGCTATCGTTACAATCCCGACGTTTTCATGAAGTCCCTCAAGCTCTGTCAGAAGTGCGTTCACAATCTCTGCTACGTCGCCTCTTACTGCCTGGTAGGACCTGTCGAGGCCTATGGCGTCAAGCTCGTCCAGAAATATTACTGCTGGTGTAGATAATGACGCCACTCTGAATAGGTCATGAATGCGCTTTGCACCATCGCCTACGTATTCCCCTATTAAATCGGTCGCCCTTACAAGGTGTAGGGAGGCTTTCGTCTCGTCGGCAAGGGTGCGGGCAGTCATAGTCTTCCCGGTGCCGGGAGGGCCGTAAAACAGGATATTCTTAGGCGCCCACTCTCCAAAATTCTGGGGGTTCTTCAGATACCTGAATACAACTTTGCACTTATTTTTTACCTCTTCGTGGCCGACGATGTCCCTGAATTTGTATATCCGGGATTTTGGATGTTCCACCTGCTTTTCGAGGCAGACTACCGTGTCTTCAGTGATAGTCACCTTTCCCGGCGGCAGGACTTTTGTAACCTCGAACGCAAAATCCGGTATGATACGCTGGTCGAAGAGATAGTCTCCAGCTGCAGCAGTTGTCCCTATCCACTGGTCTTTCGCATAGACCTCGAAGAGCTTCTCATCTGTTACGCTGATGGGGTAGTTATGGGCATCTCTGAGCGGAAATCCTGCGGCCCTTATTCTGACGAGCCTTGCAGGTCTGGCCTCTTTGTAGAGGCGTGTCCTTTCCTTAACTCCTCTTCCCTTGGTTAATGTCCATTCGTCAAGAAACGTCTGCATGTGAACTCCGCCAACGAATTTATATCTTTTCTATAGTCTTATTTAAGCTTTATGAAGGCGAAAATTTTCTGCGGAATGATGTACAGGGGGGAATCGGTATTTGAGCAGGCTTTAAAAATGCTCGTAGAGAAGTTCGGTGATATAGAAAAACTAGGCGAACCCTATGCCTTCAATTTCACCGACTACTACGAAAAAGAGATGGGCAGAGGGCTTAAAAAGAGATTCGCGGTATTCCACAATCCCATCGATGGGGCGGAGCTGGCGGAGATAAAGCTTTTCACAAACATGCTAGAAAAAAAACTTTCAATTGACGGTAGAAGGCAGGTCAATGTCGATCCCGGCTATATTACACGCACAAATCTTGTGCTGGCCACTACAAAGGAATTTCCACACCGAATCTACTTAAAAGATGGCATCTTCGCGGAGGTTACGCTTTTGTTCAAAAGGGACGGATGCAAGTTCCTTGACTGGGCGTATCCTGACTTCAGGGAGCAAAAAACGTGCGATTTCTTTAGGGGATTCGCAATGAAGTGTTAGGCTTAAGTATCCTCAATATATCGGGCTCGTTGTCCACTGCCGTTATCTTTTTCATGTTTTCACTGCAGTCTTTTGTAGTTCAAAGTAGAAAATACTTCCACCTTCGGGATTGTCCAAAACGCCTGCTGCCCCCCCATGCAGGTCTGCTATCCTCTTCACGATCGCAAGGCCGATGCCCGAGCCTTTGACGCCTTCCTTGTTCCTCCTGGTAAATCTGTTAAATATCTTCTCCTTGTACTCGTCCTGGATCCCCGGACCCTGATCAGCCACTGTGACCCTCCAGTTTTTGCCGGCATCTTCTATATTTACCGTTACTTCTGTGTTTTCCGGACTGTACTTTACTGCATTTGACAGCAAGTTCACGAATACCTCTTCGACTATGGAAACCGTGTTTGCAATGTATTTTCCTTCAGGTAAATGTTTGAGCTCTATGTGCTTTTCCTCAAAGTACGGTTTTAGAGAATTTTCCGCTTCTTTTATAATCGTGTTTAGGTCCATCTCTTTCCATTCGATCTCTTCTGCGCTTTCAAGCTTCGCGTATGAGGAGGTGGCCATAATCATCTCCTCCAGCTTCCTTGCGCTGGTCCCTATCATGTAGATGTCTTCTGAGTCTTTGAATGTCTCGTCGTCTGCTACCATCTCTGCAAGATTTCTGATG
>JAZGIK010000045.1:0-2372 GCA_036482035.1 Hydrothermarchaeaceae archaeon (SeqCode)
ATCTAGCTTTTCTATCATCTTCAACAACCATTATCTTGCTCATCTTCAATCGCCCCCAAATACTATATTTCCAGAACATAAAAAAGTTGCGGGGATTTTTATAATAGAAAAATTCCAGAAAGTTTCAAAGAGGCTCAGTCCTTAAAATCCAACGGAGGTAATCAGATGTATTCAGATAGGAATGAGTTTACGAATGAGTATCGTCTGGATTTTAGCGGTACTGAGGAATTTTTATCTTTATCGGATTTTAAGATTTAAGAGAAGTGCGAAGGCGCCGAAGGCGCCGGCGGAGCCGGCGTCTGAGGCTATGCCGAAAGGCATATTTATTTAAAAGACTAAAGCCATTTAGAAGTGGTGATTTGGATTTGGCGAAGATATCGATAATCGGCACTGGCTATGTTGGGCTCGTGACGGGCGTATGCTTTGCCGAACTTGGCAACAATGTGGTATGCGTTGATGTGGACGAGGAGCGGGTTAAAAAGATAAACTCTGCAACTCCTCCCATATATGAAAAGGGATTGGAAAAGCTGCTTGAGAAGAACATAAAAAATAAAAGGATGAAGGCAAGCTCGGACCTGAGACATGCAATTTTGGAGACTGATATCTCGTTCATCTGCGTTGGAACTCCATCCGGCCTTATTGATCACATTGACCTGAAGTATGTCATGGAGGTCAGCAAGGACATAGGTGCCATAATCAAAGACAAGGAGTATCATCTGGTGGTCGTAAAGAGCACAGTCGTCCCAGGGACGACTGAGCACTCCGTCGTGCCAATATTGGAGAAGCTATCGCAAAAGACGGCTGGAAAGGACTTCGGTGTAGCTATGAATCCAGAATTCTTAAGAGAAGGAAACGCAGTCGAAGACTTTTTACACCCGGATAGAATCGTGATAGGTGGCATCGATGAAAGGTCAACAGATGCGCTCTATGAATTGTATAGGGATTTCGACTGCCCGATTTTCAAGACTGACCCGCGTACAGCGGAGATGATAAAGTACGCGACTAACTCATTCCTAGTAACTAAGATTAGCTTCATAAACGAGATAGGCAATATATGCAAATCGCTGGGGATTGACGTCTATGAGGTTGCAAAGGGTTTGGGTATGGACTCAAGGGTTTCGCCAGAGTTTCTAAATGCAGGCATAGGTTTTGGCGGAAGCTGCTTTCCAAAGGACGTAAAGGCGCTGGTAGGAAAGGCGAAGGAGGTTTACTACAGACCTATCGTTTTAAATGCTGCACTTGAGCTAAATGAGGAGCAGCCATACCGCATGATAGAGCTTTTAGAGAGGAAAATCGGCTCCTTGAAAGATGTCAAGGTCGTCGTGCTGGGCCTTGCATTCAAGCCCGGAACAGATGATATGAGGGAGGCCCCCTCCGTTAAAATCATCAATAACCTGCTCAACAAAGGCGCTGTGATTTGTGCAACGGACCCCGAAGCCATCGAAGAGGCAAAGAACATGTTCGGGACGCACGAAAGACTGAAGTTCTCGACCTCTGCTGAAGACGCGGTGAAGTTTGGCAGGTACGTACTCATCGTTACCGAATGGGATGAATTTAGAAATGAGGCGCTTTACAAGGGCAAGGTTGTAATAGATGGCAGAAGAATCGAAGATGCGGAAGTTGCGGACGAATATGAAGGAGTGTGCTGGTGATGAAGGCGGTAATACCTGCAGCGGGATACGGCACGAGATTTTTGCCGGCAACAAAGGCCCAGCCGAAGGAAATGCTGCCTGTCTATGACAAGCCAACCATACAGTACGTGGTAGAAGAGGCGGTTGCATCTGGCATAGACGATATACTCATAATTACAGGCAGGGGCAAAAGGGCGATAGAAGACCATTTCGACAGGTCGATTGAACTTGAGCTCTCACTTGAGAATTCCAATAAGGAGAAATACCTAAAGGAAGTCATAAATATCTCGGAGCTTGCAGATATACACTTCATAAGGCAGAAGGAGCAAAAGGGCCTCGGCGACGCTGTTTACACCGCCAAAAAATATGTGGGCAACGAGCCTTTCTGCGTGCTTTTGGGGGACACGATTACTTTTTCAAGTACTCCTTGCACAAAACAACTTATAGATATTTTTGAAAAATATAACGGCTCCGTAATCGCGGTCGAACAGGTGGAGAAAGAAAAGGTCGAAAGTTATGGCATTGTCAAATGTGAGCCTATTGACAGCATGCTAAAAATAATAGACCTGGTAGAAAAACCAAAACCCGAGGACGCGCCGTCAAATCTGGGCATGATCGGCAGATACTTACTGACACCGGAAATATTCAACTGCATCGAGAAGACTCCTCATGGAGCCGGAGGAGAAATACAGCTGACCGATGCGCTTGGACTTTTGAAAGACCGGGAAGACGTCTATGCCT
>JAZGIK010000046.1:0-6180 GCA_036482035.1 Hydrothermarchaeaceae archaeon (SeqCode)
ACAACTTCCTCAAGTCTATCTTCTATTTTTGCCCTCTCTATCTCCATCATAATCAGGTCCATCGGGTCCTCAATTCTCCTTTTGTACTTCAGGCTCAGGTTTCGCATCTCTGGAGAGGTGGGGCCCATCGCCGGGTCTCCCGGGACCCGCAGGCTGACGTCAAATACAACAAACTCCAGCCTTTCCTCTGGAGTATAACCGATGGCTCCTTGCAGTGCAAAAGGACCTATCATCCCTGGCGGGTATTCTTCTTCGACGATTCTCCTGAATCTCCGGGCAGCATCGTAGGTGAGCGGCTGCTTCGACTCGCGCATTGTTATGCCGTAGTGACCGATTTCTTCGTTTTTTATGGGAACGTTGATCTTAAGCTGGTCTTTTGCAGGCAGGTTTAAGAATCCCTGCAGGTTCACCTGCCTCCTGTCGGTGAAACCAACAAGATCGAAATCATCGAATACGTCCATGAGTGCATAGCCGTGGAAGTTTGCATTGAATCTTGGGCCAAGGACGTATTCCTCAATCCTTCTTTCTTTCAATGTATCCTCATTTATTACCCCGTTTTTTAGGAGTTCTTCTTCTTGTTTGTAATAATCATCTGCAGATTCAACATAGAAAAAGGCCCTCTCCAATACATTTGCGGCCTGCTGGACCTTCACAATGCACAGCCTGTCTATCTCCTCAGGGGACGTGAACTCTTTTGGAATGCGAACCCCTGCTTTTCTCAAAAGGTGGTACTGGCCCTTTTCGTCTGCCCTGTCCTCCGCCCGCAAAACGAACCTGTTTCCATACATCGGAACCATAAACTCGTTCTCTATTCCGTCATAGCCCACGTATACCGAAAATGACCTGTTGGGGATAAATACAGTGTTCAGTTCTCGCAGTGTGTACTGGACATCGTCTTCCAGGATGTCCTTGAATTTTTTTAATTTTATGACACTATCGTATAGATGCTCATTGTACACCGTGTAAAATTCGTCTCTCCCTTCCTCTACCACTATCACAGTATCAAATCCACAGGCCTTCGCAGCCATTCCTAGCTCTTTTGCGGAATGGGAACCGAATATTCCAATCGTTACGTCCTGATATCCCTCCACAATACTTGAAATCTCATCCTCTTTTATCATCTTTAATGTATTGCGTTAAAGCGATATTTAAGTTTTGAGGAGTTGTGGATTTAAAAACATTTATATATCGTCAAATTTAACATGAAAAACAATGACAAATACGGCGTAGCTGGATGATGACATGAAAGAGATGAGATTTCACGGCAGAGGAGGCCAAGGTGCGGTAACAGCTGCAGAATTGCTTGCTGTAGCGGCCGGGGATGAAGGCAAATTTTCACAAGCCTTTCCATTCTTTGGCGTTGAAAGGAGGGGAGCACCGGTAATGAGTTTTTGCAGGATAGACGAAAAGCCGATAAGGATACACCAGCACGTTTACGAGCCGGATTATGTCATCGTCTTGGATTCATCTTTGATGAAGACCGTGGACGTGTGCGCGGGCTTAAAAAAAGGTGGAACGGTAATTGTAAATGCAAAGGTTCCGAGAGAAAAATTAAACCTGAAAGCGAAGAAGGTTTTCGTCGTCGATGCGACCGGGATAGCATTGAAACATATCGGTAGACCTATCGTAAACACAGCTGCTTTGGGCGCATTTGCCAAGGTCACTGGATTGGTTACCATAGACACGTTGAAAAAGGCGATAGGGGAAAGATTTCCCGAAAAGATAGCGAAGAAAAATATCAAAGCCATAGAGGAGTGCTATAATCAAACAAGGTGATAGAACTGTTATTACCGATTGCCAAACCCGGAACAACAAAAAAGACAAAAACCGGAGACTGGAGAACGTTCAGGCCTGTGGTAGATACGGATAAATGCATTTCATGCGGAATCTGCAAGACGTTCTGTCCGGAAGGCGTCGTATCTGGAGGCGAGAAAAAGAAGATGCCAAAGATCAATTATGATTATTGTAAAGGGTGCGGTATTTGTGCAGAGGAGTGTCCCAAGCAAGCGATTAGTATGAAGGATGAGAGCAAATGAAGAGAAAAACTGTTGAGGGTTCAGTCGGCATTGCAGAGGCTGTCAAGAATTGCGAGCCAAAGGTGATAGGCGCGTATCCAATAACTCCTCAGACTCACATAGTTGAAGCACTTGCACACATGGCCGCTTCAGGCGAGCTTGACACCCAGTTTATAAATGCCGAGTCGGAACATTCTGCAATTTCTATAACGGAGGGGGCATGCGCTGGCGGGGTAAGGACATTCACGGCCAGCTCATCACAGGGCCTACTATTGATGCATGAGGTCCTTTTCAATGCATCTGGGATGAGACTCCCCCTGGTTATGGTGGTCGCAAATCGGGCAGTCGGCGCTCCTTTAAATATATGGAACGACCACCAGGACAGCATTGCACAGAGGGACTGCGGCTGGATACAGCTTTACTGCGAAAACAATCAGGAGGCCATAGACACCGTGATACAGGCGTTTAAAATTGCGGAAAGCGCCTTCATACCGGTCATGGTCTGTGTGGACGGTTTTTATTTAACCCATACCGTCGAACCGCTGGAAATCCCTGAGAAAAAGGAGGTCTCCAAGTTCCTGCCAAAATTTAAACCGAAAATGGTACTAAATCCAAAAAAACCGATAAGCATCGGCGTTTACGCATTCCCCCAGCATTACCAGGACTTCAGGGAGGACCTTCAAAAGGATATGCTGGACTCAAAGAAAAAGATAGTTGAAGTTGATAAGGAGTTTGGAAAACACTTTGGAAGGACACACGGGGGACTGGTTGAGGAATATAAGACCAGAGGTGCTAAATACATCTTTTTGAGCATGGGCTCGGTGATCGGGAACGCAAAGGAAGTCGTGGACGAGCTGAGGAAAAAGGGAGAAAAGGTCGGCGCGGTGAGAATCAGGTCCTTCCGCCCATTTCCAGAATCTGAAATTAAGAAGACACTCGAAGGAAAAAAGGCTGTTGCGGTATTTGAAAAATCTATTAGCGTCGGAGGCGCCCCCCCAATTTTCACCGAAATCAACAGTCTATTACCCGAGGTGAAGAGGAAGCCGGTCCTCTCAAGTTTCGTCGGAGGCTTGGGCGGAAAAGACGTTACGACAAAGGACATCAAGAAAATCTTCAACAAAATTAAGAAGGGAAAGCCCCATGTTGGGTTTGTGTAGGTGAGTCAATGGAATACTTTGCACCAGGTCACAGAGCATGTGCCGGATGCGGCTTGGCCATTTCCACCAGGGTGGCCCTCAATACGATAGGAAAGGACGCAATAGTTGTCAATTCGACAGGCTGCCTTGAAATTATCAGCACCCCCTACCCGGAAAGTGCATTTGAGGTGCCCTACATCCATTCATTATTCGAGAACGCTGCAGCCGTTGCAACCGGGGTAAGGGCAGCGTTGAAAGTAAAGGGAAATGATCACACCCAGGTCGTCTGTCTGGCCGGCGACGGTGCAACCTATGACATTGGCTTTGGAGCACTTTCAGGAATGCTCGAGAGGAATGACGATGTGCTATACATTTGTATCGACAACGAGGCATATATGAACACAGGGGTGCAAAGAAGCGGTTCAACTCCACGCTTTGCAATAACGACAACCTCTCCGTTTGGCAAAGCCATTCGTGGAAAAACCGAGTGGAAAAAACCCCTCGTGGAAATAGTTGCTTCACATCAAATCCCATATGCCGCAAGCGCAAGCATCGCATACCCTAAAGATTTTGAGAAAAAGATAAAGAAGGCGACGGGAATCAAGGGTGCCAGATTCATCGCTGTACATGCACCATGCTGCACCGGCTGGGGGTTCGATGGAAAACTGACGATAAAAGTGGGCAAACTTGCAGTGAAAACCGGGCTCTGGGCGCTTTTTGAAGTTGAAGACGGAAAGTTCAAGCTGAATCTCAGGCCCAAGAAATTAACACCCGTCATAGAATACCTCAAGATGCAGCGGCGGTTCGCGCGTTTAAACGAAGCAGAAGTTAAAGAAATCCAATCGAGAGTAACCAAGAAGTGGAAAGAATATTAATATTCTATTTTTCTTACGAGCAAAATACAAACTATCGCAATAACTGTTCCGACAAGATAGATTACGCTGATGCCGATACTGGTATACACAGGCAGAAGGACGGTGGGGGCGATTGCATATCCAAAAAATCTCGCACTGTTGAACACCGATGATACGGTGCCGCGCATATTCGGTATGATTTCTACTGAGATAGTGAGCAGTGAAGACCATATAAACGCGGTCCCGCATCCGAACAGAAAGAGAAAGAGGACAAACGCATAGAAGTCTCCTGCAAAAGTGAGCAGAACCAGTGATGCGACAGTTATTAGAAATCCGTAAGTTGCAGTCGCTTTTCGGCCAATCCGGTCAACGAAGGCCCCGGCAAACGGCGAGGCGATTATACCTGCGATGCCGCTGCTTGCGAGTATCACTCCTACCTGGCGCTCTTTCATCAGGAGAGGGGGAAGGGACAAAAAGTCAGACATAAAGGATATCACACTTATAAACGCGAAAAACACCAGAAATCCCACCATGCTTAAGAGAGCGACGTTCCTGTCGTGTATAACGGACCTGATTTGAGGCAGAACATCTGTAAGACTCCCGCCTGTCTTCTGAAAAGAATGCCCTCTAAACGCCGACCAGAAGAAACCTCCTGCAAGAAGTGAAAGTCCGCTAAACACAAAGAAGGCATATCTCCAGCTAATCTCGGCCAGAAATCCTGCAACAAGCGGGCCCGAGGCAATCCCTGCAGTAATGGCAGAGCCGAAAAACCCCATTGCCCTACCTCTGTTCTCCCGGGACGTGATATCTCCAAGAATCGCTACAAGCACAGGGCTAACCAGTGCAAAACCTATGCCTAGGATTGTCCTGGATATCAAAAACATGGCGATACTGTTGGACATCCCACACAAAAATGAGCCAAACGCATAAATCAAATAGCCCAGCACAACGATTCTCTTCCGGTCATACAGGTCAGAGAACGTCCCGGAAAAAAGCTGCAAGAATGCAAAAGGAAACATGAAGAATGGAATGGACAGCAGCACCTGCCCCACATCAACACCAAAAGCTGATTTTAGCGACGGTATCAAAGCCAGCACCGCGTTCCCGCTGAGCGGGCCAACAAAGACCCCGAGATATATCGCGTATACCTTCAGGTCTTTCATGCATGATAATATATCTGTACAATTATAAAACTATGCAAAAACTTTTTTATATTCTGCATGCCAGTCTCCTCTCATGGAAATAAACGGCGTGGAGATAGAGGACACATTTGCGGAGTGTTTCACAAGCACCTATTCCAGGGTCTTGATAACGGCAGTGAACGAAAAGTGGGCAAGGATCGCAGCTACATGCGCCACTGGATACGGCACTTCGATGATAGGATGTTCTGCAGAGGCCGGGATAGAAGGCTCTTTGGACGAAACAAGGACGCCAGACGGAAGACCTGGCCATATTATCCAGATGTGGACATCCAAAAAGCGAATGATGGACGAGTTGCTCGGCAGAATCGGCCAGTGCATCCTGACGGCACCGACTGCGGCAGTCTTCAACTACTGCGAAAGCGGCGAAAAACTGGACGCGGGACACAAGATGAGATTCTTTGGCGATGGATATGAGTCCTCCAGTACAGTAGATGACAGAGAAGTCACAGTAATACCAACAATGGGTGGGGAGTTTATAATAGAGAAAGAGTTCGATGTGGCAGGAGGGGTAGCCGGCGGAAACTTCATAATCATTACAGACTCCCGGGAATCTGCACTAAAGGCGACGGAGGCCGCAGTCGAAGCAATCGATATCGTCGAGGGCGTAATCACCCCGTTTCCTGGCGGGATCTGCGCTTCTGGCTCAAAGGTCGGCTCAAATAAGTACAAGTTCATGCACGCCTGCACAAATGAGATGTACTGTCCCACAATTTCTGAAAAGGTGGAAGGGTCGCTGGTAAAAGACGCAGAAGGTGTTTTGGAGATAGTCATCGACGGCGTTAGCGAGGGGCGGGTGAGAGAAGCTATGAAAAAAGGGATCGAAGCTGCATGCAAAATCGACGGAGTCAAGAGGATATCTGCCGGCAGTTACGGCGGGACTCTTGGGAACGTGCATATTTACCTCAGGGAGCTGTTTTAAATTGGCAGAACAAAAACGCATCAAAGATCTAGGCGACCGCGAGCCCGTAGAGGG
>JAZGIK010000047.1:0-3951 GCA_036482035.1 Hydrothermarchaeaceae archaeon (SeqCode)
CCACTAGTGTTCTGCTTTTAGGTGTGATTGGTTTCCTGGCCCTGGCTGGAGGAGGTGGCTACTATGTTATGTTTATGGGCGGGGGCGGGGGCGAAGTTGTTGAAGAAGGCCCCGTAGAAATAAGCGATTACTACTCCATGACCATGGATAAGACCGTCACTGTGAACGGAGAGGAAGTTGCTGCATTTATTGACATAAAAAGTAGGAAAGACTCAAAGGCCCCGGAAAAGGGTTGGCTTGTAATAGAAAACCCTTTCTACAAAATTGAGATAAATCTCGAACACCCTTACTATAGGCTCTTTGACAAGGTTACAGATAACGAAGTCACGCTTTTCAACGACCAAGTTGAAAATAAAATAGACATGATTACCGGTTCAGATCTTGGGTACGGGGACCACACGGGCGAGAATACTATACAGTACTCGACTACTGCTCTTCATGACGACGACGGAGTATTAAGGCATACGATTTTGTACCAAGATAAGCCCAATGGCTTTATCATTCTCGATCTAGAAGGTTGGGATGTTAAATCAATAGGTCAGACTGCGGCAGGTTATGATACCGAGGCGGAGGTCATGCTCGGCTTGTTCGCAGACAAGCCTTATTTTATAGACGCAATGGAATTCAACAACCTCCAGAAGCTCGGGCTTAAATTTCAAAGGCCTTCCAGGTCCCCTGATGAAATAGTCCGGTCATGGGTATTGCAACCCTCCTACAGCGCGGGCGTAATTAGAGGCGGCGATTCAGAACATTTGAATAAAATGCTGTATGAAGACCTCTATCGAGTGCAGACTATTTCAGACATTGCCAGAAAACCGTATCACTTCGGATCTGCTGCATTTGCAAAGATGTTTCCAACTGACATACTCCTGGGAGACAAAACCGGTGGCGCTATAATATTCTCACCGCCTCAAGGTCGTCCTAGATGGGACGACTCATTGGGCGTTTATGGGGAGCAAGTTACCGGAGAGTATGTGATATATGTCGAGAATCCTGAAAGGGCCATAGCATGGACAATTGAGCCAGTGAATGAATATGAGTTCCTGTATGACTATACAGAATTCAACAAGGTCCCGGGTTATCCAGAGTCCCTACAAAGTTTATTAGAGAAATATGGAATGGAATATCCAGGCGGTGTCATAGACCACAGTGAATGGGTTACGAAGAGAACCGTACAGGTGATAACCCTGGTTCCACCAGAATGGTATAGTGCGGCCACTAATAAGCCCACTGACGAGGTGTGGGCACTTGCTGACGAAGCTTTGGAGAGTTATAAAAAATACGAAGACATATTATATACACAAATGGAGTCAACAAAACCGGTCGCATATATGCTGCTTAAATGATGAAAAATTAGAACCCGGATCCGGCACTGTGCAGGTTTTCGTTCGGATATACTTGGAATCCCTCGGCCGCCAATTCCATCATGCAGATTTTCTGTGAGTGCTTCGTGCCCCTCATCTTCAGGATTTCAAGTCCTCTTGCCCGTTCGCTTCCCTTTCTTATGTTGTACAGCGCTATCACGCCCTGACAAATGAATTCTTCTATTCCATACCTGCTTACCCCGGTCTGACCCTCTGGCATTTCGGTCAGTAGAAGAGAAGTACAGCCAAGTTTGCCTAAAAGACCGCTGAGCCCTAAAATCTCCTGTCTGATTTCAAATTCGTCTCCAATCTGTACTTGCAGAGCTGCAAGAGAGTCGACGACGAGTCTTTTTGCATCGAGCTCCGCTACGTGTTCTTCTATGGTCTCTCTTACAAGATCTACTGAGAACCTTTTTGGGACCAGCTGTATAGAATTGTCCGGTTCCCCCTGCATGACTTCTCCTGCTGTGATGTACTTGACATCTTCCTCCAAGCTCATTTTTTGTGCGATCAAACTGATTATCCTAACATTGCCCAAGTCCCAGCCATAGCTAGCATAATTCCTTACCATGTCCTGTGCACGTTCTTCCAGGGTTATATAGATGCCATTCTCCCCGTATTGGTCGATGCCATTCTTCAGATATTGCATGGCAAATGTACTCTTGCCAGAACCTGGACCTCCCGCAACTAGGATAGTATACCCTGTGGGTATCCCTCCTTCTAACATCTCATCCAATCCCGTAATCCCTGTAGCTGTTTTTTCAGTCATATTAGGCTGACTCCTGTATCCTGTTTAACACTGCGTCAGAATCCTTATAATAATCATTTATCCACTTGTAGACGTCTTCTATTTTGTTTATGCCTTTGGTGACAAGATAATCAATTACTATTTTTCTCTTCTCCAGTTCGACATTTACGTCATCGCCGCTTACACCTGCTTTTTGTGCGATGTCCTGCTTCAGTCTGCTCGGAGTCCCGGTTGCTTTTACTTTATCGTCTTTTGCATCATGCTCATAAATCTTGTTTAGAAGAACCTTATCGAGCTCTGTTCCTGCAACCTCTGCAACCTCCGTCACTCTCCTCCTTACCTTTCCACCTACCGTTATTCTGTTCTGCATTAATACCAAATCCATTGCAGGTATCATGATGAGTGGGACGTTCATTGGTGCGTTTATTAATCTTGTAACAGTCTCGTTTGCTGTGTTGGCGTGGCATGTGCCCATACAGCCGTCGTGTCCGGTATTCATGGCAACGAATAGAGTTGCTGCTTCAGGCCCCCTTACTTCACCTAGAATCAGGCGATCGGGACGCATTCTCAAAGTGTTGACTAGCAGGTCGTTGAAGGAAATTTCGCCCGTCCCCTCTACGCTCGGCGGCTTTGTCTCAAGCCTTATTAAATGCTTTAGTGGCAACTGCAATTCTGCTGTATCTTCAATTGTGATAACTCTGTCTTTCTCAGGGATGAAATCGCCAAGACAGTTTAGCGTTGTGGTCTTTCCTGAACCCGTACCGCCAGAAACCAGTATGTTTGCCGGTTTTACGCCCATGCCGTCAACAGCGAGCCAGAGAAAGGCAGCTACTTCAGAGTCAAATGTCTCCCATTTGACAATGTCTATTATTGTAAGTGCCTCTGCCTTGAATTTTCTAATTGTAATGGTTGAGCCGTCAAGAGACGCACCTCTCAGAGTTGCATTAACCCTGCTTCCGTCTGGCAGCCTCGCATCCAAAAGCGGATTTGCAATATCGATTTTCCTACCGGAAAATCTGCCTATCCTCTCTATTATCCTCTGGATGTCCGCGTCGTTATCAAATACTACATTGCTCGGCATTGCTCCGTGTTTTCTATGGGCAATGTAAACCGGAGCCTTGACCCCTATCACCATGACCTCTTCGATTTCATCGTCATCGAGAAGCGGTTCGAGTGCTCCAAAACCTACCATGCTGTCTATTACCATCTCACCCATTTGGGTGAGCTTTTGATCATCCGGTACTTCAAAACCCTCCCGTTTTTTGACTCCGGACTTAATCGCCTCTACTTCGCCGAGGATAAGTTTCAAAATTTCGTCCCGGATTTTTCCCTTCTGGGTTTCTTTTTCTGCTGTGGGGTCGATGTCTACTGATGATTCTCTTATTGCCCTGTCTATCGTGTCCGCTATAACCTGCTCGTCAGCCGGGCTTAAATCAGGTAAATTAACTTTATAAAATGGAGCCCCATCCTGTTCTATTATTTCATAATTATCTCCTTTATCTATTGATCCTCCTCCTTTTCCTGCTGGTTCACCTTTTGGTTCTGCGGGCTTTGCTTCCTGTGGTGCTTCTTCTGCTGGCTTTTCCTCTGGCTCTTCGTCGGGCATCTACTTGCACCCCCCGGATTCAATTGCCACCATGCGAAAACTTTAGGCACATCGCACATAAAAGTTTTTCTGCATTAGCGGGGCTGTCTAATAAATCGACGAAAGACCAATTAGAACCGGGAAAACCTGGAACGAAGGAATAGAAACCCTCACTATTAAAAGGTTTTGCGCACCCATTCAACTAGGCAAGCCAGTGGATAGGTTAAAACAGCCATTGCAGCTTCAAAACCCCT
>JAZGIK010000048.1:0-12958 GCA_036482035.1 Hydrothermarchaeaceae archaeon (SeqCode)
TACAATGACTGACCTGTTTTCCTCGTCTGCCTTTATCATCTTGCAGGTGTCATAGCCAGTTAACCCCGGCATCATGACATCGAGCAGTATCAGGTCAGGCTTTTCTTTCTTTAAGATTTCCAGGCACTCCTCTCCACTCGATGCAGTTGCTACCTCATATCCTGCCTTTTTAAGGATAGTCTTGACAAGGTAGCGTATGCTCTCGTCGTCGTCGACGACCATTATCTTTGAAATGTGTAATACCTCCTTGAATTAAAAGTTATACCTATAGACTTAAAAATTTTATTACTTAAAGTTTGAGGTCGAAATGCTGTAAAATAAGACCTGATTGCTTCTATTTCCAAGCCTAGATCCTGAGCCAAAAACGACTACTCTACGTCCAAAGACATTCTCGAGTAACTCCTCTGTTGTTCCCGTCTAGCTCACTTCGTGATCATATCAACCAGAATTTCGAAGGCCTTGAAAACCCCCTTCTTTTCTGTTGCAACTGTTGGTATTATCGGCACCTTCTCAGTGATATCCATCCTTTCCCTTATCTCCTCTGAATCCAAGGCTCCCTTCACATCTTGCTTATTTGCAACAATAACGTAAGGCAAACCAGTGGTTCTCGTTTCATCTAGCATCTCCTTAGCCCTAAGAAACTCCTCTGGCTTCGTGGAGTCGACCAGGAGGAAAATGCCCATTGCCTGTCCACGCAGCTGTTTTAATACAGGAGCAAACCTTTCCTGCCCTGGAGTGCCGAAGATGTCCACGGCAAAGCCTTTGTGATCTATGTGACCGTAATCCAAAGCCACTGTTGTTGCCAGTCTATCTACCGAAACCGCCTTTGTAGCTAATGAATGAACAAAAGTAGATTTCCCAGAACTGAACGGGCCTGTAACAAGCACCTTTGGGATAAATGCCTTGATACCCCCTGGACGATAAACCCTGAACATAACAGCCTTCTCTTCAGCATCATCCGTCCAGTCTGCCCTCAAAACTGTATAATATTGCCCGTATACAATCCTCTCGGTTATCCCGCTGACCTGTATCGTTGCATTGAATAGCTCTTCCTTTATCCTTCTCAGCGTTTCATCGGGATAGGGCCAGGCCGTGAAGTCGTAGATGCCTATGTCGTCGTAGAGCATTATCTGTTTGTTCCAGTTTTCTATATACTCCAGGGCATCCTCCTCTCCAGTCGTATCAATGATCGTCGAAAGCGAGCCAAAAGTAACTATGCCTCCAGAAATGTCCTTTATGGCCTGGGTAAGAACCTCGTCGATGTTATCTATACTCCCGGGGTCTTTCACAAAGTATTTTTCCCTTGACTCCATCCCTATCATGGCAGAGTATGCATCTACTATAGCGAAGTTATCCTTAAATTCCTCTATATCCCAGTCGAATTCCCTGAAGTATTCTCTGATGGTTCTGGGATCGGTCGCAGAGGTTACATAAACCGCCTTTTTCCCGTTCTTCAGGTTGTGGTATAAAGTCTGCATGCCAAACACATCACTTTCTATGCCTGCTTGAACATAGTAAAGCAAGGTTTTGCCTTTTGGTATCCCTCCACCTAGAAGCTCATCCAACTTGGGTATCCCGGATTCAATCATTTTTGGATCCCCTTGATCATAACTCCAACTCCTCAATCATCCTACCTACCACTGTTTGCGGAGAGTATTTGCCGAGATATTGAGAGGCTTCTTTGGCCACTTTCCTCCCTTCCGTTGGTCTGTCCAGGTATTGGAGAATTCGTTCGTATACCTCTTCTACACTGCTGTATAGAAGGCGAGGGTCCTGGTCTACCATCTCTGGATAGGAGGTGTATTTAGGGAGCATAGTTAGAGTTTCAGAAGCTAGGGCTTCCGCAGCCGCATTCCCAAAAGCTTCTCCTACCCCGAAAGTTGGAGCGATAAATCCCTTGTTTAACCAGTGGTAGTACTCGTCTCTAGACTCGATTTGTTGGACGCGAAAGTTGTTTAGGTATTTGAGTTCGTAGCCGTGGACCGTTGTAACTATCTTCTTATCCGATGGGTGAGTAACTTTGTCCCAGTCCGGGTCTGATGTGAGGACAAGGAAGCGTGTTTCAGGACGGCGGGGTATAACATACTCTATCAATTTAAAAAAGAGCTGGGGGCGTTTGTCGGAGGTGAGAGGCTGATTCCATATGATTAAATTTTCATCTGTGTCCGTATCTGATTTAAACCTATCCGTAGATATAGGAAACCCAACAGCCTTTGCTTTGTATTCCTCACAACCCGCCTCGACTATCCTTTTTTTAAAAAAGTGGGTTGGGCAGAAGATTATGTTCGAGTAGGTGAATAATATTTTTTCGAGCTGGCGAACCCAAGGTGTATAGATGTTTACTAAATTTCCTTCGATAAACGTGCCTCCATATATCCAACTGCACAACCTAGCCTTTGAGTGCTTGACTATTTTATTCACCCATAAAATCTGCTCAAAATTGCAGTTTAAACCATCTCCTAATATAATCACATCTTTGTCATTCAGGTCAGTTTTAAGGACGTGGCTCACACAATTCAATCTATGCTTAACTGCCTCTCCTTCTTCTACATCGGTTAGAGGAGGCAGAACTTTATATTCTACTTCATTCTCATCTAGCCCTTTCATGAAGTCGTAATTGAAATCCTGTGTCCAGTCTGCCGGGTTGTTAGTTGTTCTTACAAAGTAGATCATGGTCTACTATTATCTTTGCATTTTTATATCTTTTTTGGTCAATTCTCTCATGATTGCCCCTATTAACCATGCATTTCGTCTCTTCCCCCTTAATAAAGTGGCACATTGGCCTATCTGATTACAATAATTCCTTGACCTTTTCGCTAGCTTTGTTCATCTCTACAAGTATCAAGCCCAGCCCAGCCTCTGGGCCAGACATAACCACAAGCAGGGCTTTTGGACCTGCACCACAGGCAATAATCTTAACGTCTCTAGATTCAATAATAACCCTGGCTAGAATGCCCTTCTGCAACTCAGAAACAGCGGTTTCAGCAGCCCCTACCATAGTCGCATTCATCGCTGCAAAGGCCTCGGCATGAATGTTCTGAGGGATATCACTAGCCATTAGTAATCCGTCCCTACTTACGATGGCAGAGGCTTGAACATTACCAGTTTTCTTCAAGCCCCCAAGGAGGTTTTCCAGGTCTTCTTTAATAGATGCCATTTTAATAACCCTTTACCTCTTTTCCGTTAGGTGGTATATATAGGATAACCATTGCTGCCATTTAATCAGCACCCACTATCATATCAATCAAGGTTTCAAATGCCTCCATGACGCCCTTCTTTTGGGTTGCAACTGTAGGCACGATCTTTACTTCCTTCCCGATTTTCATTCGCTCTCTAATCTCCTCTGGGGAAAGTGCATTAGGCGAATCTTGCTTATTTGCAAGAATAATAAAAGGCAGCCCATGTCCTAGCGTCATATCCAGCATTGTCTTTGCCCTATGAAACTCGTCGGGCTTAGTTGAGTCTACGATTAATAAAAGACCCATCGCCTCCCCTCCAAGCAATTTTAGTATCGGGTCGAACCTTTCTTGACCCGGCGTGCCGAAGATGTCCACAGAGAAATCTTTGTGATCTATATGACCATGGTCCAAAGCAATAGTTGTTGCCAGTCTGTCTACCGAAACCGCTCTCGTTGATAAGGCATGTACCAAGGTAGATTTCCCTGTATTGTATGGACCGGTGACGATTATTTTTGGTATAAACGCCTTTACGCCTCCCGGTCTTATAACCTTGAAAAGGATATATTTTTTCTTTGGCTCAGTCCAGTTAGCCTTGACGACGCCGTAATACTGCCCGAAAATGACCCTCTCTGCTATCCCTCCAACTACGACTACGGAATCAAAAAGTTTCTCCTTTATCTTATTAAGGGTATCCTCAGAATAAGGCCAAGTAGTAAAGGTATACACACTTACACTATCATGAAGCATTGTGTATTTGTTCCATTTTTCAACATACTCTAAAGTTTCCTGTTCCCCGCACATATCCATAATCGTTGAGAGGGGGCTAAAGATAATGCTACCCTTACCGCACTCCTCAATCACCTCTTCTATGACTTTATTAAAGCTAGTGATATCTGTAGGGTCTTCAACAACATACTTCTCTTCGGATTCTAGACCTATCAATCTAGAATATGCATCTACTATAGCGAAATTATCCTTATAATTATCTAAATCCCAACCGAATTCCTTGAACTTCTCCCTGATGTCTCTGGGATTTGTAGTAGAGGCAATGAAAACGCATTTAGTTCCCTTTTCTAGATTGTTATAGATGGTTTGCATAGCAAATATCTCGCCATCAACACCTGGTTGGACATAATATAGTAGAGTCTTGCCGTTAGGTATCCCTCCATTCATGAACTCGTCCAACTTTGGTATCCCTGTTTCTGGCATTTTCAAACCTCCTTAACGACCATCTCATTATTTTCTATTGTGTATTCTGCCCATTTCGTAGGCATTGGGGTTATGCCACTGACCCTCAAAAGTCTCTTATCTTCGTCCTCTTTAAGTTCAATAACCCCCTGAACCAGTTGTTTTAGTGTCGTGACAACCGTAGGATCATGCATCCCCTCCTCTATGGTATAGATTCCCAGGCCATCAACCGCTCTAACCTTGCCTGTAAAGACGTGAAGGAAGCGATAAACAGTCTGGATATTTGAATACATAAGGAGATTCGAAAGGGATTCTATCACCAGCCTTATCTTCTTCATCTGTTTTTTCCTCCAGAACTCCTCCAAAAATTGGCCCACCGCAATAGAGATCCCCGTCATATCAATGGCACTTCCGACCAAAGCGACGTTCTTAGCTGTTTCAGTTTTACCAGTGCCCAACGACCTTGATATGCAGTCTACTATTCCGTATGCATCCTCATATTGATCGAGAGGAAGGCCGGATCTGGCATACTTGTCTTTAATCTTACTGCCACTGTCTTTGGTGGAGATATAGATTCCTGCCTCTTTATCCTTTAAGCCGTTATACATAATTGCCCTTGTAAGGAAGGCCTTCCCGGTTAGCGGAGGTCCGATTACCAAGATGTTGGTAGCTGTGGGAATGTCTCCAGTGATAATATCCAAACCTTTTATTCCAGTAGCATAGTCGGGTATATAAATACCCCCAGTTATTCTATTTACATCAACGCTTTAATCTTTTCGGCAGCTCCGTCCATTTCTACAAGTATCAAGCCCAGCCCGGTTTCGGGGCCTGTCATAACCACAAACAGGGATTTGGGGCCAGCACCGCAGACTATTATTTTCGCCTCATCTGATTCTGCGATAACCCTGTCCGGCAACTGTTTACCAAGCTCAGAAACAGCTGTCTCGGCTGCCCCAAGCATCGTCGCAGTCATCGCCGCGAAGGTTTCAGCATTGACCTCTGCGGGAATATCTGCTGCCATGAGCAAGCCGTCTCTGGAGACCACCACAGAGGCCTCTATATCTCCTACATTCTCCAAGTCTTTCAAGACTTTTTCCAGCATTTCTTTTTTTGTGGACACTTTTTCTCTACCTAAAGTAACGATTAATACTCATGTGTATTTGAACATATATATAAATTGGGGTAACACGTCACACTATTTGCTCTTCTCTCCAGCCCCCACTGCCTTCAAAAATCGGTCTTGCACTGCATCTTCTACAAGTCTTAAAAGTGAGCCCTTGTCTCTAACGCCTCCAAAAAGACCTAGTGAGATCTTGGCAGCGGCAGCCGTTGAATGACCGCCTGCCTGTCCGATATCGCCAAACGCTGCAGTCATTGCCTCGCCCAAGTTAATCCTTATGTCTCTATTCCTTGAAGATATATGCACAACATCCTTGGCAATTCCATAAACAAGGACCGTGGACACCCCCTCAAGTCTTAAAATATAATCTGCAGCCTGTGGAAGTGTATCTCTGTCTCTTATGAAACCGACGTTGGAAACAAGGTGGCTGCCAACGACCCGCCTGTTTTTTATTGCCGCACCCAGCGTGTCGAGGGTTTCAGCGGACATCAGGGGTGTTTGTATCTTGGCGAGCATGTCATGATTTGCCCTCGGATATAGCACAGCAACGGCGTTTAAATCAGCCGGTGTTGCTCCCCTTGTGAAGTCCTGAGTATCTGTCTTTATGCCATGAAGCAGAAGCGTTGAAAGCTCCTCGTTCAATTCATAGTCCATGTGGATAAGGTACTGGGTCATTATAGTGGAAGCTGCACCGACCTCAGGCCGGACATCTACATATTTGCCCTTTAAACGCTTTATATCTGCCGGGTGGTGGTCTATGATAATATCCGGTACGATTTCGCTTTTTAGCGGGTTGTTCTGGCCCGGTACTGACGCCTCTATCAGTGCTATTTTTGAGTAGTCCCTCAAGTCTGCGACCTTTGAAATATGGGTTAGCTGGATGCCCATGAGATTCACAAGCGCCCGGTTTTCTTCGTGTCCTATCTCTTCGCCGTATATTATATCCGCGGTCTTTTCCAATTTTTCTATTATTCTCTTGAGAGCCACAGCACTGGCAATGGAGTCTGGATCTGGATTGTTCTGAGTAACAATTGCAATGCCCTTATCTGCCTCGGATATTATCTTTCTTAGTTTGTTTAGTTTCTTTTTTGGTTCTATCTCATCGAGGTTTGAAACAGCATATTTAGCGACGACTTCTGATGGGTAGATTACAACGTCTGCCTCGTCTGATGCGAACACGCCCTCCGTGCTGGACGCTCCTGCCCGGACTATAATCGTTACATCGGTATTTATTGCCCTTACTGCCTCTGTCGTTTTTTTATTAAGGTCCTGGTTCGTTGTCAGGATTAAAACCCCATCTGCTTTCTCTACCCCTGCCTTTTTCAGGACCTGCTCGGAAGTCATGTTTCCTTTGATTATGTTTTTAAGGCCGGCGTCCTTCAGGGCTTTTATCCTCTCCGGGTCCTTTTCGACTATAACTATATCCCTCTTAAGCTCGGAAAGCTCTTTAGCAGTGGAATATCCTGCCGTCCCACATCCCAAGATGATGTACATAGAAAATGGTAATATTAATAAAGTAATATTAATAAATTTGGGTAGAGGTAGGCTTAAATGAACAGAAAGGATGTCTGTCCGGGAGAAATTGACTTCTATGTCCTAAGAAGCCTCAGGAATGATGCTTTGAAGGGCAGGGGAGAGATTATCAAAGACGTAAAACGCGAGATTTTAAGTGCAGATGATATGAGCACGATTAGAAACTGTGAATACGTAAGGACTACCAGGACGGCAATAGCGAGAGATGTTATCAAGGAAGAATTGTGGGTGATATAGACATTGTACAAGCGAATTCTGGGTTTAATAGAGGAGCAGGAGCGCTGGCGCGAAAACTGCATCAACATGATAGCAAGCGAGAATGTCACCTCGAAAGCTGTAAGGGACGCAGTGGCTTCTGACTTTGGGCACAGGTATGCGGAAGGGTTTTTGGGCGGCCGGGACAAAGAGGGCCTACAGATCTTCGAGAGATTTTATCAGGGTACGCGATTCTTCGACGAAATAGAGTCCATGGCAATGAAGCTGACAGAAGAGCTCTTCAGTGCGGATCATGCTAATCTTGTTCCGGTTTCCGGTGCAGTGGCGAACCTTGTGGCGTACTCCGCGCTTGCGAAATACGGTGATGTCGTCTCTGGCCTCTCCATAATGTGCGGGGGCCACATAAGCCACACCCACATAAGCGCAGCCGGCGTTATGGGCCTTCAGGACTTCCCATATCCTTTTGACAACGAAGAGATGAACATAGATGTCGAACGGGCGAAAAAGGCGGTGCTGGAAAAAAGGCCTGGACTGATGATATTCGGCGGGAGCCTGTTCCTCTTCCCTCATCCCATAAAAGAGATGCGCGAGGTCGCGGAGGAAATCGATGCATACATCATGTACGATGGGGCGCATGTAGCAGGTCTGATTGCCGGGGGGAAATTTCAAAACCCTTTGAAGGAAGGTGCGGACGTGATGACCTCCAGCACTCACAAGACCTTTCCTGGGCCGCAGGGGGGGATGGTAATGTGCAAGGACTACCTGAAAGAGAAGATTAACAACGCGGCATTTCCTGGATTGATGAGCAACCACCACCTGCACCATGTCGCAGGGTACGCAATAGCAGCAGCCGAAATGAAAGAATTCGGCAAGGCGTACGCAGGGCAGATAGTAAAGAACTCAAAGGCGCTTGCACAAGCGCTTTATGAAAGAGGATTCAACGTGCTCTGTGAACACAAGGGATTTACAGAAAGTCACCAGGTCGTCATGGACGTCTCAAATATTGGCAAGGCCAGCGAGATTGCCGAGAATTTGGAGAATGCCAACATCATAATCAATAAAAACCTTCTGCCCTGGGACTCCCTCAAGCGCACCAAAGACCCATCCGGGGTGAGAATCGGTGTTCAAGAAGTGACCAGATACAGGATGAAGGAAGGAGAAATGGACGAGATTGCAGAGTTTATTAAAAAGGTCGCTATTGATCATGCCGGCACCGAAAAAATTAAGAATGAGGTAATAGAACTAAAGGAAAATTTCGCTGAAATTGGGTTTAGTTTTTAAGGAGGTTGTCTCATAGTATTAAAGTACGAGGCCAAAATGGACGGTTTGGTAAAAGAACGGGACGATTTGCTGACAAGAGTGAAGCAGATTAAAGGTGAGACCTCCAAAATGCGGAGTTCAATTAGAGAGTTAAATGTTAAAAAAAGAGATTTAATTAGCTCCATAAAAGCAAAAAACGTTGAAGCAAATAACTACCGGAGGGAAAGAGACAAGCTGAATGCAAAGATAAAGGGGTTCAAACAGGAGAGGGAAAAAGAGAATAATGCCGCCAAGGACCTTATAGAAAAATTTAAAAAACTCAAGGAAGCGGCACCGGGCGGGGATTTCAGGAAAATGCAAAAGGAGTTGAGTATCTTTGAATGGAAGCTCCAGACCAGCGTGATGGAGGTAAAAAAGGAGGATGACCTGGTAAAACGTATTGAAACGCTGAAAAAAGACCTAAGCGACTATAAAGATCTAATAGAGCTATCAAAAGCCATTGACAAACACAGAAAGCAGTCCCAAAAATTCCATAAGAAGATACTAAAATTTTCAGAGGGGTCTCAGAAGCACCACGAAAAGTTCCTGCCTATAGTGGAGGAGATAAAGAAACTCGAAAAGGAGATAGATGAGATAAACAAGAAAAAGGCAGAAGTAACCCCTCAATTGGACAAATATAACGAGGAGTTTGGTACACTTGCAAAAAGACTGAAGGAAGTTGAAGTAGAGATGAAGAAAATTGAGGCTGAAACTGAAGTTATTGACGCAAAGACCACAGAGAAAGAACTAGAAGATATTGCAAAAACGGTCTACGAGAAATTTAAAAATGGTGAAAAGCTCGGTCTGGACGATATATATCTTCTTAGGAGGTTCAATTTGGTATGAAAAAAGAAAAAATTCTGATTCTGTGTGTAGACCGTGATGGGGACATCAAAAGTAAAGTAGGAGAGGCGGGGCCGGTTTATGGTAGAGAAAAGACGCTTGATGTTGCGATTAAACTTGCCATAGAGGACCCGTCTGAGTCGGATGCAAACGCGCTCTTTGAGACTATAAAGATAGGGGATACTCTTGCCGGTGAAGGTAAAGACGTTGAAATAGCGGCAATCGTTGGCAGCGAAAACGTTGGCGTTGAATCCGATGCAATTATTTCAGAACAGCTTGAAGAAGTACTAAAGAGCGTTGAACCAGAAGGAGTTATATTGGTGACTGATGGAGTAGAGGACGAGTATATACTGCCTATAATACAGTCGCGAACAAAGGTCATTTCTGTTAGAAGGGTGATAGTAAAACAGAGCGAAAGACTGGAGAGTGCTTATTATACGATTCAAAGTTTTTTAAAAGATATTATAAGAGATCCAAAGCTCTCAAGAGTTATAATAGGGCCCATAGCAATAGCACTGATGCTATACGCTATCCTCGGGGAACGCGGATGGAGGCTCACTGTAGGCATAATTGGAACGTTTCTGCTCATCAAGGGCTTTGGGCTGGAAGACCAGATCCGGAGGTTCTATGAAGAGTTCAAATCCTCGTTTACCACAGGGAGAGTGAGCTTCTTTTTCTATGCTGTAGCTGTCTTAATTGCTGCTGTCGGAGCACTGTCTGGACTGGATGCCGTAAATGATAAAGGAGTTGCATATGGAGATATTATGGTATCGGTGCCGGTTTTTATTTCACAATCTGTTAGCCTTTTAGCGTTTGCAGCGATGGTAGCTCTGGTCGGAGGAGGGGTAGACTCTATCGTAGAAGGTCACGGGATTGCTCGCTATATATTCTTGGGAATTTTAGTTGTCGGTGTTTGGCTTATGGCCAATACATTAAGTCTGTTTATTTTGGGCGAGATTAGCCAGATGGATTTCGCAGTAAATATTACTATGGTGCTGATACTTTCTATATTGACCTTTCTGTCTATCCGGTCTCTAAAAAAGATGGCAGCGCCAGCAAGCGATTAGGGTCCCAGATAGTGCAACATCGCTGTTGCGAGGCTGAAATAGACTGCAAGGCTCAAGATGTCTTGAGTAGTCGTGATAAGGGGGCTGGAAGATATGGCGGGGTCCACACCAACACGGCTGAAAAAGACGGGAATCAATATGCCTGTCGCGCTTGCCAGTGTCATTGCGAAAAACATGCTCGTTCCAACAATAATTCCAATCGTTGGCATCTGCACTACCAGCTGTGCAACTATTGCTATCCCTGTACTAATTAATATGCCCATTATGAATCCTATTTTAAGCTCTCTTAGAAAGTACCTTATGGGCTTTTCTATGTCTCCTGTCGCAAGCCCCCTTATGAATATGGTAGACGACTGAACGCCCACATTCCCGCCCAAAGCCATGATAGCCGGAATAAAGAGGGCCAGCATTATAAAAGCAGACAGAGTGAGAGTGGTTTCAAATAATTTCAGTACATAGGCCGAGATTAAACCTCCGAAGAGGGCGAATATGAGCCACGGCAAACGTGCTTTGACGACTGTTAATATCGGAGCGTCTATCAATTTATCTAACTTCTCCCCAGTACCTGCGAGGTGTCCCATGTCCTCGACCACTTCCTCTTCTATGACGTCTAACACATCGTCTACAGTAACTATGCCTAAAAGTTTATCATTTTCATCGACTACCGGTACCACCGTTAGGTCGTAATCTGCAGTTATTCTTGCAACCGCCTCCTGGTCCGTATTGGCATGTACTTTAATCACGTCGGGATTCATGATATCTTTAAGCCTGTCGTCGGCAGAGGCAATCACCAGCTCCCTCAATGACAGAACCCCTACAAGTCTCTCATTATCTACTACATAGACGTAGTAAATCGTCTCGAAGTCTCTGGCCTTTTCTCTTATGTAATCGATTGTCTCCTTGATAGTGCTGTCGGCGCTCTGGTGCACGAGCTCGGTGGTCATAATGCCGCCGGCGGTGTCTGAAGGGTGTTTTAAAAGTATTCCGGCCTCTTCGCGTTCTTCTGTTGTAAAATGTTTGAGAACCTCTCTTTTGGCATCTAACGGCAGATTTTTGAGTACGTCTATCCTTTCGTCCGGAGGAATCTTAATCAGGAGTTCTGCCGCACTCTTTGGAGAGAGGATTTCAATAAATTCGACTTGCCTCTCGTCAGGCAGTTCTGGCAGGAGTTCAATAAGAATACCGCGTTCCAAGTTTGACAGAACTTCATGTTGCACGTCCTCGTTGAGCCCTTCGATAAACTCCCAGAGGTCGTGAGGATGGGTGCCTTCTGTAATCTCGTTTACCTTTGGCCAGTTCCTCTCCTCTATGCTCCTGTGGAGAGTTTCTTCGATTTCTTCAGACGGTGTAATTTTGCCCACCTCTTATCTAGCGTGACCGCTAAGGTTTTTAAATTTTTTCCGTGGACAAAAGGCTTAAATTTACGTGTCTTGATGGTATGGTATGATTGGCATCATAGGCGGCACCGGGATATACGACCCAAAAAGCGTAAAAGAAATCGCAGTGAAAAAGGTGGAAACTCCATACGGTGATGCGCCAGAGATAAAAATCGTGGAGTTTAACGGAAAGCGGGTTGCATTTCTTCCAAGGCATGGAAAGTCTCACGCGATACCTCCGCACCGGATAAACTACCGCGCGAATATATATGCATTGAAGGAGGTCGGCGTTGATAGAATCATATCCACGAACTCTGTGGGGTGCATCAGCGACTTCCTCTCTCCGGCTGACATAGTGATACCGCACGATTTTTTGGATTTTACCAAAGGGAGAGAGTCGACGTTCTATGATGAGAGGGTGGTGCATGTGGACGTGTCAGCCCCATACTGTCCGGAGATCCGCAACGCCCTTATAAAGGCAGCTGCCACTGCATCAAAAAATGTGTTCTCCAACGGAGTGTACGCGTGTACGCAGGGCCCGAGATTCGAAACTCCTTCTGAAATCAGGATGATCAAGACCCTCGGCGGTGACGTTGTTGGGATGACCGGAGTGCCGGAGGTTGTGCTGGCCAGGGAAAAGGAGATCTGCTACGGTTCCGTATGCATCGTGGCCAACTTTGCAGCCGGTATATCAGAAGAGAAACTCACTGCCACAGAAGTCCAGGAAATCGTGAAGAAGAACGAGGGGATGTTAAGAAAGATTATCACAGGTGCAGTAGAAGATATTCCGGAGGGCCACGAATGTGCATGTGCCCGGGCTCTGGAGGGGGCGGAGGCTTGAATTTGAAAGCATTGGCACTCAGGTGCAAAATCCCTCCGGGAATGGAAGCGCTGGAGAAATACAGAGATGTGCAGCTTATGGATCCCGCGTACATCGCAGGAGATGAACACCTTAAATCTGCAATCTCCCAGGCAGAAAATGCTTTCCTTAGAAAAGAAAACATATCCACAAACCCCTTCATCGAAGTGCTGGTAAGGGCCTCGCTCAACAGGCAGATAAAAAACGCCTTTGAGCTCTTCGGACCCAAGGGCTCAAAAGAGGTAGTAGCGATATCGGAAGAGTGTCCAGAACAGTTG
>JAZGIK010000049.1:0-2809 GCA_036482035.1 Hydrothermarchaeaceae archaeon (SeqCode)
CTGTAGACAGGGGCAAATGGTATCCATGCTCTTCAACAGATCCGAAAGGCAGAAGTATATCCTGCCTCTTTTTGAGATGCTCTTTCACCTCCACCCACGAGAGGTCATTTAGATTCATGGAAGTAAATACACCTCACTCAATAAAAAAATTAATACTGATTTCTCTATGCGTATTTTACTTGGCAGCCTTTTCAGTCGGTTTTTTCTTAATTTCTGGCTTTTTCTTCACCTCTACCTTCTTCTTTTTCTCTGCCTTTTTAGCAGGGGTTTTAGCTGGAGCCTTTTTCTTGGGAGCTGGCTTCTTCTTTTCCGGAGCCTTGGGCTTTTTGACCACGGCTTTTGGCTTTTCCACCTTCTTTGTTACTTTCTTGGGCCTGGGTAGCGATGGTGCTTTGAACTCCAGTTCGTCTCCACGCGCAAAGCCGGGAATGCCCTTTTTGAATCTGGCGAGGAGTGCGCCCTTGCCGTGAGTGCGAATGATTTTTCCCTGTATGGCCCTGCCCGATGTGGTTTTCCAGAAGACCTTTTTGCCTATCAGGCCCGGCGGATTTTTGTCTTCCACCTCCAGTATGCAGCAGTTATTGTAAGTATCTCTCCTGCTCCCTTTGAATCCAATGATTTTGGCTTTCATCATCTTATCTCCGATGTCCCTTTAGCTTTTCTTGAAACACTGATAAAGTTTTCGTATGCAATTCATTTCCCCTATCCAATTTTATTTCGAGCTAGAGCTGCTGCGCCAATGACTCCTGCCCTGGCACCCCGGTCAGCTTTGACTATCTTCAACTTTTCCACGGCGGACTTTAACGCACGCTTTTGGGTAACATCTTCTACAATCTGGATTAATTCAGGTAGGCCCTCGATGACGCCTCCGGCAAGAATCAAGAGGCATGGATTAAAGGCGTTTATAATTCCCACCACTCCAGCAGCGAGGTATTGGCCAGTCTCCTCTACCAGCCTCTCTGAAAGTGGATCTCCATCTCGATAGGCCTGACTTACAGTGACCGCTGTTATGTTTTCAACCCCTCCGGCAAGAGACATCAACTTTTCGCCTTCTGTGGGATTGGCAGAAACTGCTTCCTGGGCCCTTTCGGCTATTGCCCACCCGCCTGCATAGGCCTCTAAACAGCCCAAATTAGGACAGTGGCAGCGTCGGCCCCCCGCAACGAGTGTGGTATGTCCCAGCTCTCCAGCGGTATTGTTGCATCCTTCGAGCATTTGCCCTCCGCTTACCACTCCGCCGCCTATGCCAGTTCCCACGAAAATGACAACAAGGTCATCTATCCCCTTTCCTGACCCATAACGCCATTCGCCATAGGCTGCAGCATTGACATCGTTCATAACCATCGCAGGTAGCCCAAGTTCTTTTTCCAGTCTCGTCTGTAAAGGTTCATCACGGAATGGGAGGTTGGGAGCAGACTTCACAACCCCTGCCGAGTCTACTTGCCCTGCTACACCAATCCCCAATGCCGCAACTTCCTGTCCAGCTTGGCCTCGAAATTCATTTACGGCGTCTACAATATCAGCAATGATGCCCTCAGAGCCCTTATCAGGATTTGTGGGATAGCGATTGGTAGACAAAATATGACCTGCTGCATCAATCAGGGCCATGTCCACCTTGGTGCCGCCAAGGTCTATCCCTATTGTGAGGGGTTCTACAACGTCCGATCCCATCTTTACTTCCTCTTTACACCATTTTCCTTCTGCTATTTTAAAAATCTTTCATTAACCCCCTACCACCCTCAACCCCACGGCAATGAAAGCGAGCACAAGACTTTGTGCGAGCTTTCTTAAAAAGTTCCTCTTTGCGGTATCGTCTATTACAGTGCCGTAATCAAAGATTTCTGCATAATGAAGTGCAATGTACATCCCGCCGACAGCGCCATATAGGAACGCCAGCGCCTCCATCGAACCCCGTCCCATATCTATCGTGGTAATGACGAGCTGTGAGTTGATAGTGCCTCCGCCCACGAAGAGGGTCCCGCCCGCGGCTATGTAGGACTTTATGAGGCCTGCTACGTATATGCCGATTGCAAAAAGGGCGATTACAGGTCCTATCCCGAACCATGCCATCCCGAACATTATGCCGCCAAGGGCCCACGCGATTTCGTAGATTGCAGACCCTGAGCCAGGATCAAAATCTAGGCTCCAGCCAGTAGAAAGCCCAATTATAACGCCCAGAATGAACACTGCCACGTATAGCCTTACGACCAACTTGGAGTACTTCGAGAGGTCGCTCATTCCCATTTTTCATCCCTTTCTAAAAATTTCTTTATCGCCTTTCCAAGCTCTTTGAGTTCGGAGGCCGTATCCTTCTTGGGCAGTGCTTCTGGTTCGCCTTCGTCCGTTTTAGGCAGCTCTACCTTCATGCCCAACTTTTCCAAAAATTCCTGCTCACCCTTTAATATTTCTTCGATTTCTGAGGTATCGACCCTGAACATGTCAATGTACTTCTGCTTCAGTTCCTCTCCAGTGGGTTGAAACCTCTCGGGCATTAGTCTGTTCAAACTTTTCATGCCAAATTTTGCGACTACAATCAGGCCGAATAACATGAACGGATACGTCCATTTTTCAAACAAAAGGCTGGCAGAAGAGATGAGAAATATCAGCATTCCTATGGCAAAACTCCATAAGAATCTCCTTTTTTTATCCCAGAGCTCGTACCGCCCTACCTCAGAGAGTACCGCCTGGCCGACTGCAAAAGAGCCCCCCAGCGCGAGGTATAGTAATACTAAAGCCAGCATGACAGAAATGTTTATATCCGGAGATATAAATATTGCGAACCGGGAGAAGGCAATGATATATACGTTGT
>JAZGIK010000050.1:0-6774 GCA_036482035.1 Hydrothermarchaeaceae archaeon (SeqCode)
GTGTTATAAAGCCGTCTTCAAAAGGCGCTGTCTCAACCAAAAAAACTGCAAAGGCTCTGGAAGCACTGCCCGGTGAGCTAAGAAGCATCTCAAAAAAACTTAACGAAATTTAGGTGCCAGCCTTGTATGCATCCCTTTCCACCGATGCCTGTTCCATGACGTTTTTTGATACGAAAATCGGAGACTTCGTTCTAACTGCAAGTGCTAGGCTGTCGCTGGGTCTTGCATCAAATTCAAATTCGTTACCGTTTTGAGTAACAATAATTCTTGCAAAAAACACGCCGTCGTCCAGGTCGTCTATTAATATCTTTTCAATCTTTGAGTTTAATCCCTCCATCATAGAGATTAACAGGTCGTGGGTCAGTGGTCTCGGATACGACATTTCTTCAAGTGCGGTCTGTATCGAAAACGCCTCCGAAGCACCTATATAGATTGGCAGGACTTTTTCGTCTTCGTTCTCCAAGAGCACTATCGGAGTAGGTTCGGCGCCTTCGAGTGCACTTGCCATATATACGCCTACAACTCTGACCTTTTGATATCCGTTCAACTGCAAATCCGATCCCATGTCGTTAATATTCTCCTTTTACAGTAAAGTCCCTTCATCAATTAGAAAACTGAACATGAGTATATAATCCTGAAAATTTATATTTTATGAGGTAGATTTGGGTCAATGGCACAAACTATAGCAGAGAAGATTTTGGCAGAGAAGTCATCGAAAGAGAGAGTAGAGCCAGGCGAGATAGTGGAGGCTGAGGTAGATTACATCATGGCAAACGATGTAACGAGCATGCCTGCCTTCGGCGTTTTTGAGGAATTTCGTACGGCTCCGTTAAAAGAGAAGATTGTGTTGATACCCGACCACTATGTGCCGAACAAAGATGTGCCCTCCGCAGAGCAGGCAAAGGCAATGAGGGATTTTGTAAGAAAATACGACATACCAAATTACTTTGAGGTGGGGAGGAACGGCGTTTGCCACCAGCTTATGGTAGAGAACGGGTTTGCAGCTCCGGGAAGGCTGATTATAGGCGCTGATTCCCATACGTGCTCTTACGGCGCACTTGGCGCATTTGCGACTGGTGTGGGCTCCACAGAAGCGGCCTCCGCAATGGCAATTGGAAGCATGTGGTTTAGAGTTCCAGAAACACAGAAATTTGTTGTCGATGGCGAGCTTCGTGACTATGTGATGGGGAAGGACGTCATACTCCACATAATTGGAGACATAGGCGTAGATGGGGCCCTCTACCGTTCTATGGAATTCTACGGCTCTGTGATAGAGGCGTTGAACCTTGCTGACCGCATTTCTATTGCAAATATGGCAATCGAAGCCGGAGGAAAAGCCGGAATTATACCACCAGATGAGAAAGTCTTTGATTACCTTAAAGGAAGAGTGAGAGGCGAGTATCATCCGGTTTATGCTGACAAAGATGCAGAGTACATTGAGACGTTCACCTACGATGCTGCAGACATCCCCCCAACAGTTGCAAAACCATTCCTGCCGGAAAACACGGCGCCGGCATCCGAGTTAAGCGACATAACGATAGACCAGGCATATCTTGGTTCGTGCACCAATGGGAGAATCGAGGATTTGAGGGTTGCGGCGAAGATAGTAAAGGGCAGGAAAGTGCACCCCAACGTGCGCATGATTGTTGTGCCAGCAACGAAGGATGTGTATGAACAGGCGCTTGACGAGGGCTTGATAAAAATTTTCCTGAATGCGAATGCATATGTATCTGGGCCAACATGTGGCGCATGTTTGGGAGGGTACATGGGCGTTTTGGCGAAGGGCGAGAGGTGCATATCCTCTACGAACAGAAATTTTGTCGGACGTATGGGCCACAAGGACAGCGAGGTCTATCTTGCAAATCCTGCAGTGGTGGCGGCAAGCGCAGTAAAGGGAGGGATAATCGACCCAAGGGAGCTTGAGTAATGGAAAAAATCAGAGGAAGGGCATGGAGATTCAGCGCCAACGTGGACACAGATCAGATTATACCGGCAGAGTATCTTGTAACGGGCGACCCCGTAGAGTTGGCCAAGCATTCATTTGAGAAGGCGAGGCCAGAATTTGCAAAGGCAGTAAAAGCCGGAGATATCATCGTGGCCGACGAGAACTTCGGATGTGGCTCCTCAAGAGAGCACGCGCCGAGGGCATTGATGGGCAACGGCATAGCATGCGTGATAGCAAAATCCTTTGCGAGAATCTTCTTTCGAAATTCCATAAACATAGGGCTTCCGCTAATCGAATGCTCAATAACAGCCAAAGACGGAGATGAGCTCGAGGTGGATTTCTCAAGTGGGAAGATCAAAAATGTTACAACGGATGAGACATCTGAATTCAAGCCGCTTCCAGATTTTCTCATAAACATGCTGGAGTCGGGAGGGCTTGTAGAATACACGAAAAGAAAATTGCAAAGCATGCAATAATATATATATGCAGGATATCAATTAACATGAAGGAGAAAAAATGAAGGTCTTTGTTGTTGGATTGGGTCAGGCTGGCGGAAAGATAGCTGACATGCTTATAGCGGATGATCGTAAGAGCAACGTTCCTAAGACATTTGAGACGATCGTCGTAAATACTGCGACATCTGATTTGATGGGTCTGCAGTACATACCGCAGGAAGACAGGGTCCTGATCGGTGAAACGGCTGTCAAGGGTCACGGAGTCGGAGCAGATAACAAGAAGGGGGCCGAGATTGCAGAGGACGAGGTAGAGATGGTCCTAAATAAAATATCGAAAGTAAACGTAAGCAACTTAGACGCATTTTTTGTGGTGGCAGGTCTTGGAGGAGGCACGGGAAGCGGCGCGATTTCAGTTATAACAAAGCACTTGAAGAGAATATACGATGAGCCAGTTTACGCTATCGGAATCCTCCCTGCGGAAAACGAGGGAGATATATACACTTTAAATGCTGCACGAAGCTTAAAAGCTCTTTTACCCAGCTGTGACTCCACCATATTGGTCGACAACGGCGCATTTTTGAGGTCTGGAGAGAGCGTAAAGGAGGCCTACGACAGGATAAACGCAGAGGTAGTAAAGAGGATCGGCATCCTGTGTAGATCCGGAGAGATAAGGTCCAGAAAGCAGGTGGGGGAGATGGTCGTCGACGCAAGCGAAGTAATCAATACTCTTCATGGAGGCAACATATCCAGTATTGGATACGCTTCAGAGGGGATAAAGAGAGAAGGTTTCTTTACAAAGCTTTTCAAAAAGCGCCAATACGAGATAGGAAAGGCATCGAGAGTCCTGTCTGTTACCAAGAGGGCAGTAAAGGGAAGGCTGCTTCTGCCTTGCGATTATAAATCTGCAAACAAGGCCCTCATAATCGTTGCGGGACCTCCTGAACACCTCGACAGGAAGGGAATAGAGAAGGCCAGAGAGTGGCTCGAGGGCACGATTTCGGGTACCGAGGTGAGGGGGGGCGACTATCCGTTGAGGACAAGCAGCTACGTCGGATGCGTTGTACTTCTTGCAGGCGTCACGAACGCTCCGCGTGTAAAATACATGCTCGAAAGGGCAAGAGACGTTCAGGAGAAGATAGGTACCGAGCCAGAAAGAGAAAAGGATCTCGATTCAATACTGGGAGAAATAGAGAACCTGTAGGTGGAGACAGGGATGCTCTCTCTCGTTGGTCTCGGAGGTGCCGGCTGTAAGATAGTTGAATTATTTTTCAGAAAAGACCTGGTTGGCAGCATTATCAGCAAGATATCTTCTGGAGCTGGACATGTACGGGGGGTGGCAATTGATACTTCGGAAAGTATTACCGAGCTTAGCAGCATTCCATCCGCAAACATGGTTTTGATAGGCAGCAGCAGGGCAAAGGGGCACGGTACTGGCGGCAGTGTCGAGATGGGGAAAAAAATAATGAAGGAAGAGTTAGAGCTTGCTATGAGCACTGTGAGAAAGGCGAATATAGAAAAGCCAGAAATGATATTTCTAATAATAGGCATCGGTGGCGGTACCGGCACCGGGGGAGCGCCGATTCTAGCAGAAAGGATTAAGATTACGTACAACGTCCCGCTGTTAGGAATATTGATACTCCCTGCCAGAAGCGAGGGTGCTCTTTATACGAAAAACACATTTGAAAATTTTGATAAATTCATAGAGTCGCTGGATGGAGTGATTGTACTTGACAATAATGTGCTCGCAAATCGCGGCGAGGACTTCATTACCACTTACATGCTAGTGGACAAGGCAGTTTTTAATTTTTTAAACATGGTCAATATCGGTGACATCCTGAGGCTTGTTGAAAATAACATCTCTACACTAGGGTTCATGCGAATGAAGGCTGAACATGTGGCCATAAAGGATATACTTGACCGAGCGATAAGGAACCACCTTTATTATGGTATAGAGGGAAAAGAATTTGAGAAGATTAATCTGATAATATACGGCAATCTGGCCGAAGTATATGGCCAAAGTTTTGCAAAAAATTGGATAAAAGAGAAGTACGGCGTCGAGGTGGATTACATCTTTATGGACGACAAAGGGTCTAAATATTTAAATATAGGTTTAGTCATTACGGGTTTAAAGGACGTAACAAAAGGATTTGAAATAAAGGAAGATAAGAAAATCATGTCAGATCTTGATGATTTACTAGGAGACATAAAACCATTGTTTTAGGAGGAAAAAAGAATGAAGAAAGTAATAGTCATTCTCTGCATTTTACTTAGCGTAGGCATTGCGAGTTCTGCCGCCCCTGACTATCTCAAAGCAACCCCTGATACTGACGTTTCGCCGTCAGGAACGGCAAGAATCGAACAACCCGTCGTTGCTACAATGACTCTGGAAAGGATTGGAACGGTTCCAGATGTGGCAAAATTAAAAATAGTAACCGATTTGGATAGGCCAAGGACGGAGGTCACCATAGACGATGTCACTGAGGATTATGGTCTAAAGGAGTTTGAGATTACTCTATCTTCTGAAGGGGTAAGTGAGATAAATATAAGAATCGATGGATTTGCTCCAAAAGTTGAGAAACAGACGGACATAAAAGTTTTAGACGTAACAACCCATGTTGAATATAAGGGGGAGGACGCCGAGGACCAGAGCGACGGCACAATCACGCTAACAGTATCTGACAAGGAGATTAGGGAAACTGTACTCACAATTGAGGACGCACAGGAGAAGCTCGCACTTGCCGAGGCCAAGATCGCAAATCTAAAGGAAAGCGGGGTAAATACGGCCGAACTCGAGGCCCAGATTCAGAATGCAAAAGAGCTATTGGACAATGCAGAGACTCTCCACGAGCGCGAGGAAATAGACCTTGCAAGGAGCACAGCAGAAAGCGCTTCAAAGATTTTAGACGGAGTCATCCTAGATGCGGAAAAGATGGGTGTCGGACCGGTACCTGTAGACATAAAAAGATATCTTGTTATCGCCGGAGCCGTCATAGTTGTCTTGATTCTGGCCCTTTTAATAAAAGGTAAAAGAGAAGAACTCGGGTAGGCCTTTTGATTAATCTCTTTAAGTTACTAGCAAGGAGGAGAAGAGGTAGGTTTGATTGAGGCCTTTTATAGTTGGTGTCGGAAGAGCAGGCTGCAGAATTGCAAATTTATTCCTTCTTAAAGGATATAAGGGGATGCTACTGGACACAGAGAGGTCTGACCTCGTATACTTCCCTTACAAATTCAAGATTTTGCTGGGAGAAAAATTTGTCGACGGCAATGGCACCGGAAAAGACCTTGAAATGGCCAGAACGATAATGGATGCGGAAAAGTACAACATCGTCGACAGGATGGACTCCATAAAAGACAACATGGATTGTATTTTCGTTTTTTCTTCGATGGGCGGCGGCACGGGAGCAGCAGCAGATATTCTGATGGAGGAGTTCAGGAAAAGCTATACGGAGCCCGTTTACTATGTCGGCACAATGCCGTCCGAAGAGGACTATGATAATGTGCTCATAAATTTTTCAGAAAATTTCAAGAGACTTGGAGCAAGTTGCCATGCCATGTTTCCTATAGATATAGACCTTCTTAGAGAGGAAAGGAGACTTAGAGGGACGTATAACCTGATTAACAAAAAGATATATGCATACTTTTTTAATCTATTCAAAGTTGGCGATTACCGATCTAGGGGAGAACTGGGAAAAAACGTTTTGGGCACCACCGATGTCATAAACACCCTCGGTGGAGTAAGTACTATAGGCGTTGGAGCATACGGACTGGAAGATGAGGAATTCAAAATATTCAAAGCCCGCGGTGAAAACATAGACAAACCGGAGCTTGTGGTTTCTCTAACAAAGAAGGCCGTGGAGAATACGCTTTTACACTTTGACATTAAAGGTTCTAAAAGGGCCATGGCAGTCGTATACGGGCCTAAGAGATACCTGGATTTTCTGGGCAGCATTCCTGCGAGGCTATGGGTCGAGAATAATATTGGAGGTGTCGAGGTGAGGGGCGGTGACATTCCATCTGCTACCAAGAAAAACTTTGAGGTCATGATTCTTCTCTCAGGGATTAAGAAATCCGAGAGACTGCGCTATATGTATCAACTCGGGAAGATGCAAAAGAACCGGGGCATGTATTCTGAAAAGATATCTAGAGTTTTTGACAGGTTAAAGGCACTCAATTCGAAGATTGCCGATGTAGAGGAAGATTCCAAGACAATATACGACGACTTGAAGAGCATTATGGACGAGCCCGTAAACGACAAGGACTCTCTGTGAATAAAGGAGTCAATCCAGATTCACTTCGCTCCTGAGCTCTTTCAGCGAGGAAGTCCTTTCTGCTATTGCATTATGCTGGTGTATGCTCTCAAAACTCTCGCTTTTT
>JAZGIK010000051.1:0-2358 GCA_036482035.1 Hydrothermarchaeaceae archaeon (SeqCode)
GGGGCGGGAAGCGACTCGTTTAGCATAGTCGTCGAAGATGCCATAGTCGATAAGAGAAAGACGATTCCGTCCGTTGAGGAATTCATAAAAGACAAAAAATATGTTGACTATTCCAATTACGTCAAAATGAGAAGAAAGATACAGGTGTAAAATGAAGGTCGCTATTATAGGTGTTGGGCTTACAAAATTTTGAGAGCTCTGGGAGTCTTCTTTTAGCCATATCTTTGTCGAAGCCGGCATAAACGCTATTAAAGACGCGAACATTGATGGCAAGGATCTGGAAGCTGTATTCATCGGGAACATGTCAGGCGGGAGATTCGTTGACCAGGAGCACGTATCCTCACTTATAGCCGACCATGCCGGGCTAAATCCTATACCGTCGACCAGGATAGAAGCTGCATGCGCCTCTGGAGGGCTTGCGCTCCGGCAGGGTGTTATGTCCATCCTATCGGGTTTTCACGACATAGTGGTGGCTGGAGGCGTAGAAAAAATGACAGATGTCTTGGTCGGGCAGACTACTCATACGCTGGCCACTGCCGCCGACTCGGAGTGGGAAACCTTTTTAGGTACAACCTTCCCGGGCCTCTATGCCATGATGGCAAGAAAACACATGGAGGAATTTGGAACGACAAGAGAGCAACTGGCCATGGTATCGGTGAAAAACCACGCAAATGCAAAACACAATCCATACGCCCAATATCATTTTGATGTAACTGTAGACGATGTATTGAAGTCCACAATGGTTGCAGATCCCCTGAGACTTCTGGACTGCTCGCCGATAACGGACGGCGCTGCCTGCGTAATACTTGCTTCTGAAAAAAAGGCAAAAGAATTCACAGATTCACCTGTTTATATAACTGGAAGCGGTCAGGCTTCAGGCACAATCGCCTTGCACAGCAGAAAGAGTATTTCGGTGGTGGATGCAACGGTGAATGCCGCTGAGGAAGCGTACAAGAGGGCGAATGTAGAGCCAAAGGATATACAGGTGGCGGAAGTCCACGATGCATTTACTATTGGTGAGATTCTGGCTATTGAAGGGCTTGGCTTCGTTGATATGGGAAAAGGCGGTAAAGCGACCGAAGATGGAATTACCCAAATAGGCGGAAAGATTCCAGTGAATACTTCGGGCGGGCTTAAAGCAAAGGGTCACCCGGTGGGTGCTACCGGCGTTGCGCAGGCTGTGGAAATAGCCCTGCAACTTAGAGGTCAGGCCAACAGGAGACAGACGGATGCCGATGTGGGATTGAGTCACAATGTTGGAGGCTCCGGTGGAACTGCTGTCGTTCACATCTATGAGAAGGGATAGAGATGAGTAGCAATATACCAAGATTCTGGAGAAATCTGAAAAGCAGGTATAATCTCATCGGCACAAAATGCATGAACTGTGGAGAGGTGCACTTTCCCCCAAGGCATTTCTGTCCGAAGTGCAGGAGGCTTAGCAGGCTTGAAGAGTTTAAACTGGAAGGGGAAGGAGAAGTCGTAACATATACTGTAATCCATACACCTATGGATGGCTTTGAGGGGCAATTGCCCTATATATTGGCAATAGTTAAACTGTCGGATGGGCCAAAGATTACAACCCAGATAGCGGACTGCGAAATTGAGGATGTAAAAGTAGGAATGAAAGTAAAAAGTGTATTCAGGAAAATACAGGAGGATGGGGAAGCAGGGCTCATCCACTACGGATATAAATTCAAGCCCGCGTAAAACTCCCGCTCAATTTTCTTTAATCCGTCACTCCTTCTTTCACGACTGAGAATATTGCCTCTCCTTCCGGCAGACTTGGCGAATCAATCAGCCTTGCAACCCGCCTGCCACCCTTGGACTTCCTGAGATATATCCTGAATGTAGAGGAGTGTCCTACTATGTGTCCTCCGATTGGCGTTGTCGGGTCTCCAAAGAAGAAGTCCGGCCTTGCCATCACCTGATTCGTGACTACTACTGCAAGATTGTAAATGTCAGACATCTTCTGGAGGTCGTGCATGTGCCTGTTGAGCTTCTGCTGTCTGCCCGCAAGCATTCCTCTGCCTGTGTAATCTGCCCTGAAATGAGATGTCAGAGAATCCACGACGACAAGGCCGACGTTTTTCTCCTTTACCAGGGTCTCGGCCTTTTCTATTATTATCATCTGATGGTCGCTGTTGTACGCCCTTGCAACTATTATATTCTCAAGCACCGATTCTGAATCCAGACCTGCGCCTTCTGTCATTTGAATTATCCTCTCTGGCCGGAAGGTATTCTCGGTGTCCACATATATCACTGCTTTTCCCAATCCGCTGTCCTCGTCGGGTATCTGAATATTTACAGCGAGCTGGTGGCATATCTGGGTCTTTCCAGAGCCAAATTCACCGAAAAACT
>JAZGIK010000052.1:0-2867 GCA_036482035.1 Hydrothermarchaeaceae archaeon (SeqCode)
AGAGACGGGTACTGCCGCCAAAACAAGCAGAAACCAATAGAGTTTTTTGAATTTTCTTTTTTTGCGAACTTTCAAATCTGTGTCGGGGGCGTCCTCCTCTGCCTTCATGACCGCTTCCTCTCCTGAAGCCACCACAGAAGAAACAACATACCCGGCATTCTTCAAACGCCCTTTCAAATCATTGGCGATAATAGCTTCATCTTCGACAACCAGGACCCGTGCTTTCCCCACTTCATACACCTCCTGTCTCTTTGAATTTAATCCGGAATTCTGTCCCTCCAGCCCGCTCGCGATTGGCTTTTCCCTCTTTTAATTCGGCAACCTGTTTACGCAGTGTATCCAGCTCTTTGGCGAGTTGCTCTTTTGTCTTTCCTTTCAATTGGTCTCCCCTCATCCACACAACAGTGGGCTTTTCACGACTTTTCACTCTTTTTTTCACAATAAACTATATAAAAATTTGGGTCCATACGTCAAACCATGTTGAGTGCAAAATTTCGCAGATATTCCGACCTAATCGTTGTTCCAATGGGCGAAGCAGTTGCAAAGACAGGGGTAAGCCCGAACGTCCTCACCCTTGCAGGGCTCCTGTTGAGTATGGCAGCGGCAGGCGCATTCGCCTATGGGAATCTCGTTTATGCACTCATACTGCTGGCTCTGGCATCGCTCTCTGACGTGTTGGATGGTGCTGTGGCCAAGGCGAGAGGAAAAGTCACAGAATTCGGCGGCTATCTCGACTCGCTGACTGACCGCTATGCAGATACCTTCATTTTAATTGGCATTGCCATGTACTTGAATCAGCATTATATCCTGATAATGGTCGTTATCGTGGGAAGTATTCTCGTCAGCTACTCCAGGGCCAGAGCTGAGATGATAATAAATAAATGTGACGTAGGCCTCGCAGAAAGAAGCGAGAGGCTTATCGTAATCATGGTTGCAACGCTTTTAGCCATAATGGGGGTAAACCGGTTCTACGAGGCCATGGTACTTCTCGCAGTGATCACGCATCTTACAGTACTGCAGAGAGTACTGTATACTCGAAAGAAAATCTAAATCACATAGTAGTGGTTTACGCCCTTGATGCCCTCTTTTTCCAGGTGTTTGTACAGCATATTGTGGTAGATAAACATCTTCAGGTGCCCATCCTTGATCCTGTATCCCTGTTCTTCCATCCTGACGCAGATTTCCTTTCCGTTTAGTTTTTCTCCATCTTCGAAAACACTTAAAATTGCCTTTGCTTTCCCTGCGGCATTTCCAAATTTCTTCATATCCCTTGCCTCCTTTTACCCGTTGATATCGTCCCCATCGTCGAGAGAGATGACCTGCTTGATTACCACGAAACCGGTTCTCTCGACTGGGATTAGCGTGTAGTTCTCAAATATGCCCTCTAGATCACCAAAACAGTTGATCGTGTAGCTCCTCCCGCTTTCAGATTCTGCCTGCAAGAGCGGTGGGACATACGTACAGATTCCCGCCATTTTTGACCCCCTATGAATTAAAAAGGCGGGAAAGACTAGATGATGTAGTCTATCCCAAGGTCTGCTATTATTCCCTCAGGCCGTTTTTCAGGGGCTTTGGCCTCCTGTTGTCGCGGCATTGGCGCATATGTCGGTATTGAATTTGCACGGCTTGCCATCCTCTTGGGGATGTGGATGTCGTCAGGTCCAAGAATATCCGGGGAACTCACTCCAGTCATTATGACCATGACCTGTATCCGTCCGTTAAATTCAGAATCTATTCTTGCGCCCCATATGACATTGGCGTCGGCTGAAAGGTAGTTAGTTGCTATTTCGCCGATTCTATTGGCTTCTGCGAGACTCAGGTCTTCTCCGCCGGTTATGTGCACCAGCGCGCCTATTGCTCCACGGTAGTCTACTTCCAGCAGCGGGTTGTCCAGTGCATACGTTACGGCTTCTTCTGCTCTGTTTCTGGAGTCTGACTCTCCCAGACCTATCATGGCGATTCCCTTTCCGGCGCCCTCCTTCATCACCGACCTTACGTCAGCAAAGTCCAGATTTACCAGACTTGGTGTGGATATCGTCTCTGTAATGCCTTTTACCATTCTTGCAAGAACTTCGTCAGCCACTCCGAATGCCTCATTCATCGGCATGTCAGGCACATAGCTTAGAAGCTTGTTGTTGTCTACTACTACGACGCTGTCTGCATTCTTTCTAAGCTTTGTAAGAGCGGCCTTCGCCTTTCCAATCCTTGCCCTTTCAATCTGGAACGGCATGGTGACTGCGCCTACTACCACTGCACCGGCACTCTTGGCGACTTCTGCAATTACAGGCAGTGAGCCCGTTCCGGTGCCTCCACCAAGACCGCCTGTTACAAAGACCATGTCGGCGTTCTCCATGACTTCTTTCAATGCTGGTTTGGCTTCTATGGCAGATTGTTCCCCAATGTTCGGATCGCCACCGGCACCAAGGCCCTTTGTAAGCTCATAGCCAATCAAGATTTTCTTGTCGGCCTTGACGGATGCCAGATGTTGCTTGTCCGTATTCACACTAATTAATTCCGCACCTTTTACGCCAATGTGCGCTAATCGGTTTGTGGTGTTGTTTCCAGCACCCCCGCACCCCACTACCAGAATCTTGGCCTCACCTAAAGTGTCATCTTTATGGTCCGGGGCGCTGCCGATTATCTGGGTGTTTTCCATTGCTTTTCTGAATATTGTTTCCATGTTTTCTTTACCCCCTTAGTGAATCTGTGAACAATACTGTGAATATAATGCATATATAAAGCTTTTCCCTTTGGTTTTTTTAGCAATTTAGATGTAAACACAGTAAAATATATAAAAAATAAGGTTAAATTAGGCTTTTTATTCATAAATAATCAAATGAAAAACTTTATATATATTAATATTCTAT
>JAZGIK010000053.1:0-4303 GCA_036482035.1 Hydrothermarchaeaceae archaeon (SeqCode)
ACTAGGAATATTACAGCAATACCTACAATCCTCGATATCCTCTGTCTCCTATCGTCCAGAGGTTTTTCTTCTACCCCCTCCTTTGGCTCCTCTGTTTCCTCTGTTTTTCCCTCTGGGGCTTTCTTTCTCAGAGCTTCCAATCTTCCAACAATATCTTCAGTACCTTTCTCTTCTGTAGGCTCGTCTTCTGGCATAGATTCCCCTTTCAATTATTATTTAGTATAAAACTTTCGTATAAAACCGCATCTACCGTGGTTATATAAACCTTCCCACAAAAATTATAGTCCGCCCCTTCTACAACACCACAGATGGAACATCCAAAGATTCAACAGAACCCTTTAGGGGTAAGGTCAGTGACACCTTCGTCTTTCCACATGCAATCACCTTCACCAGCCAACTTTATAGATTTTCACCTGTGGGTTGCCATACAACAGCTCGATTTCGTCAAATCCCTCACCGTCCAGGAGCATGAGCGATGTGAGTAACGCCCCATCCATACTGGGGGCGATTGGCATCAAAAAGTCGTTTGTGTTTGCTTGGGGTATCAGCAGGTCGTTCTTTGATATATAGACTGCTCTGTCGATTGTGGGCAGAGAAAAATTCTGGTATTCTCTCTTGATAAGGGTGTCTCCCTCTCTCCAGTAAACCCTTTTAAAGGCATAGAGCTTTTCGCCTTCTTCGATGGTAACGACCCTGTCTTTCCCGATATTGAAAACATACAGGTTGCTTCCGTATCTCTCTGCCGGTATCTCGTTCACCAGCGCGTCGGCCGTCTTGACGAAAAGAGGGTACTGGTACTCTTTTGTGTCAACACCGAGTATCGAGTCGAGGTTTGTCATCTGACCCACCATGTCTGCAGGAATGACAGCATAATCGACCTTCAATTTTTCCAAACTCTTCATCGCCCTCGATTCGTCTTTTTCCAGCAGGATGTTTCCGACGGTTTTAATCCTACTACCGCTCTGTCCAGCCACCGTGTCCAACGTCGTGGGAAAACCTGCAATGCCCTGAATCCAGGACCCGTAGTCCCACCATGTGAATACGCCCCCTTCTTCCTGCGTTTTCAGGAACTCCAGGGCATCGACCCACTGCTCGGTGATGTATGGCTTCTGCTCGCTTGCAAAAATCGTACCGGTCAACACAATAAAAATCAAACCAGCTGTGGTGATCAGCCTCACTTCTTTCTTTGGAAATTTTCGTTCGATTTTATACAAAAAAAGCGCACTCATAGTTGCGATAGGTAGCGATGCAATGAACACATACCGGAGGGCCGTCTTCATGACAAAGGCACTTGCAAGAAGCCATACAATGAGAAATGCCACAGACGTAAACCGTTTTTCTTTTAAAAGATAAAACGTACCTAGCAAGGCCATGACACTGACAATGTTGTACTTGTCCCACAGGATTTCTTTTGACGGGGGCTTCAGCTCGCCTATTGTTTGCATCACACCCCCTGTCGCTTTGACCATGCCGTATCCGGTTATCAAGTTTTTTAATACTTCTGCAAAGTATTGATATGCAAAAAATCCACCTGCCAACAGGAAAAATACCAGCAGGTACACTTTATTCTTCAGTGGGAGTGCCACCGTCCTATATTTTATGCCCTCGAAAACTACGGAAAGGCCAACAGTCAACGGATAGATGTACCTGATCAGGTCGTTTATATAATTTTCAACACGCGGCTGGAGCATTATCGAATATTTTATTATCGCTATCCCCAGACCTGCAGAAAGCACATATGTCAAAATCACCCGCCTTGACTCGCCCCCTTCGAGATATGCGGCCACGGAGTAAACGATTACAAAAGCAGAAAGTACAATGAAGCCGAACATGAAGCCATTCCACACCAGACCCATCAGCCCGAGGCATACCCCTGCAGAAATCGCAAGACCCAGACTCGCCTTTACGCTGCCATCAAGCGACTTTAAAAACAGATAGAATCCCAGCGCCATGAAAAAGACCGAGAATGCGTCGCCCCTGTAGAAACCTGAAAAGGTCCGGTATAAAAATGCAGGCAAAAATGCGAGAATGACTGCCGAATAAAATGCCACTCTTCTGTTGAGCAACTCCTTTGCAAGGAGATAGATCGGGACTATCGTAAGCGCCCCAAATAATGGCGTTGAAAGCTTGAAAGCCGAGAGGTACGAAACGCCAAACGGCTTTAGCAGCCAATACAGGACTACCGAAACGTAGTATAACCCGGCGGGTTCGGTGATTCTCGCACCGTGCGGGTAATTCGAAAGCTCCCACACTTTAGGAAATTCATTTCCTTCGGCAATGAATTTCCCTATCGCATAATGATGATGGGGGTCAAACGCGAGAATTGGATATTTGAACGTGGCCAGCCGAACTGCAAATGCAATTATGAGAATGCAGAAGAGAAGTATCCACTCTCTTTTGATTTTGCGCATAATTAACAAGGCATATGCAAGATATTAAAATATTCCGAAAGGATTAAGTAGGATTTCCTGCCTTGGTAAGTTCAATGGCAGGCATGATTCTGTGCGGCGGCTACGGGAAGAGGCTGACGTCTCTGACCGAGGATCTGCCGAAGGCACTAATTGAAATCAAAGACGGGTATACCGTCCTGGACCACCAGCTATTCGTTTTTGAACACGCTGGATTCGACAAAGTGATACTCCTGACAGGGTATTTGGGCGAAAAGATCAGAGAGCGGTACGGCAAAAAATATGAAGGATTGAAAATCCTCTATACGAAGGAGAAAAAACCACTGGGGACCCTCGGAGCAATAAAACTCGGGCTCAAAAAAGCAAGGGATGACGCAGTCATCCGCAATGGAGACGTCATATCAGACATCAATATTAAGCGCATGGCCTCAAAGGCAAAAGACTCCAAGTATCCGGTTACCATGTGCATAACCAGGATGCAGAGCCCTTACGGCGTCGTCGAGACCACCGAGGAGAAAATCAAGTCATTCATAGAAAAGCCTGTGCTCGACTATTACATAAATGCCGGCGTCTACTATATCAAAAAGGAGGCATTCAAATACTTCGATGAATTCGAATCAGGAGACATCGAAAAGATCCTCTTCCCGCAGCTCGCAAAGGACGACAAACTCGGCTCTTACAAAGAGGATGCCTTCTGGATGTCGATCGATACCACAAAAGACGTCGAGGAAATCCACCGCGAGTACGAAAACCGCGAGGACAAGCCGTGGGGCTATGAAAAGATTCTCATAAACACCAGAAAATACCTCACAAAAGAACTCTATATCAAGGAAGGCTACCAGACATCATTTCATTATCACGAAAAAAAGGACGAGACCATGTCCGTAATAAAAGGCTCTGGTCACGTTCAATTCAAAGACAGAAAAGAATACTTCAGGAAAAACGATAACATCAGAATAAAGCCGAAGATACCTCACAGTATAGTTGCACTGGAGAACACCCTCTTGCAAGAGGTCTCAACACCGCACCCCGTAGATACAGTCAGGATCAAGGACAAGCACGGTAGATAATTATAATCCCATTAGTGCATTAAGGGAGAATCATGAAATTAAAGACGCCGTCCATTTGTGCTTCGATAATTGCTCACAGTGTAGAAGAGTTTCTGGAGCCACTGGAAAACGTGGCGCATGCAGATCTGATAGAACTCAGAGCAGACGGCCTGAAAATAGACGACGACACCGGCAAAAGCTACAAAGCCAATACAAGAGAACTTCTGGAACGTGCAAAGCTGTCTACGAATCTTCCGCTTATACTCACAGTCAGGATGGAGAAAGAAGGCGGCGCATTCAAGGGAACCGAGGCAGAGAGGATAGACTGCATTAAAGATGGTATAAGGCTTGCAGATATGATAGACATTGAGCTCAGAATGAACGAGAAAGAAAGAGACGAGATAATTGCAATTGCAAATAGTAAAAATGTGCCAGTCATCCTATCATACCACGATTTTAAAAAGACGCCCGAGGAAGACGCAATGGCAGCTGTTCTTGAAGAGGAAGAAAACACCGGGGCCAGCATAGCAAAACTCGCGGTGACAGCGAATTCCTCCACTGATATCACAAGACTTTTGAATGTCACTCATGAAATGGAAAAACAGCTCAAAATTCCGATATGCACAATCTCCATGGGGGAGCTGGGGGCAATCTCAAGGATTGCTGCACCGATCTTTGGCTCTGCTATTACTTATGGTTATGTAACAAGGGAAACAGCACCGGGCCAGATACCGGTGTCTGATCTTGATTCTGCACTCAAAGCACTTGGAGTTAGACAATGAACATTGATGCGAAGACGAAAATGTTCTGCGTAATTGGTGACCCCATCGAGCACTCGCTTTCCCC
>JAZGIK010000054.1:0-3167 GCA_036482035.1 Hydrothermarchaeaceae archaeon (SeqCode)
AAACACTCGTAACGTCGAGGGATTTTGAGGATTTGAATGCCCTTCTCGATTCCCACGGCATAGAATATACATCTGTCGGCAGACACGGCGGGAGATCGCCAGAAGAGAAACTCATAGAGAGCTCGAAAAGAGTCGAGAAGCTTGCAAGTGTTGTGTCAGGCGAAATAGACGTTGCAATATCCAAGCAGTCCGTTGAGCTGCCCAGAGTCGCATTTGGACTAGGGATACCTGTGATGCAGTTTATAGACAACGAATATGCCGAGAAGCAGAACAAGATTGTGCTGCCGCTATGCAGAAGGATTATCGTGCCGGAAGCACTACAAGCTGACAGGCTAATTGCCCAGGGAGCTACAGAAAGTCAGATTTTAAGGGTCAACTGCACTTTCGAGGCCCCGCAGATAAAGAATTTCAAACCCGATCCGGATGTCCCGAAAACACACGGACTTGAAGATTATGTAATAATAAGGCCCGAGCCGTACATGGCCTCGTATTTTGAGGGCAGGGAGATAACTACGGAGCTTATAGAAAGGTTAAGAGGCAAATTTCAGATCGTCGTACTGCCCAGGGGAGACGAAAAATACAATGCAAAGACATTGAGAAATGCAGATTCGTTAAGCTTAATGTACTACGCAAGGGCAGTGCTCAGCGGCGGCGGAACGATGACTAGGGAGGCAGCACTTCTGGGAACGCCAGCAATTTCTTACTACCCCCAGGACCTTCTCGGAGTGGACAGGTTTCTCATTGAAAAAGGTCTGCTTGTCCATTCCACGCGAATAGATGAAATAGGAAGTTTACTTGAGGATGCTGTCGACAAAAAACAGGAAATGAGGGAGACGGCCAAAGAGGTTATAAAAGAGATGGAAGGCCCATTTGTGAAACTGGAAGAGGAGATTAGTAATTTAACGGGTCTGTCTTCATGAACTCTCTTAGCACCACTGTCGCATAGCTCCCCCTCGGCAACTCAAATTCGCAAGTATAACCGTCCTCACACACCGTGAATTTTGGGTGCACTTTTATAAATGCGGCTCTGTAATCTCCTTTCAGACTCAGTTCCGGCATTGACGGAATATTGAAGTTTTCCAGCTGGATGCCATCTTCTTCCAAAACAGACGTTTCTATGTCACCCTGTTTGCCATCGCTAAAAAGGGTTTCATATCCAAAGAGGGGAATGCTTTTACTCTCAATGTTTTCTTCTACCACCCTGCTTAAAATCCTGTTAAACAGGTAGCTCTGGCATGCATGGACAAGCATCAGCCTAAGTTTTTTTGGAAGCCTTCTCAGTGCTCCTGCATAGTCGTTTGGATTTTTATAAATCGCATCCAGCATGCTGCGCTCATAGCCAAGCCGTTTCGGGAAAACCCCCAGAGCCTTTTTGAAGTCCATTGTCTCTTCCAATATCTTTCGAGCATTGTAGGCATCTTCTCTCTCACCGTCAAATGGATTCGCGAGATATGCAAGCGCCGCGCCTTTGATGTCACCTCTCAAAAGCTCTTTGCCTACCAGGTGAGTATTTGGTCTTATTGTGCCAAAGCGCTGGTATCCGAAGTAGTTTGGCACCCCCCTGTGCTCTAACTGAGAAACCGTTTCTTTCAGGATATCCGCAAGTTTGTCTTTTTCGATTGCGACACCCCCGACTGTTATTCTGAATCTGTTACCCTCTGCGTCTCCAAGCGATATGCGTTTGTCTGATTTTTTAAAATCGTATAGCTTCAGGTCTCTGATTTTTACTTGCTTGAGGACTTCCGGTTCGACCTTCCATACTGCAACCCTCTGCCTTGTGACTGCTCGCTTGTCTTTTGTGCCGGCAATTCCGAACCTCTTGTGGGACACTCGAAGTGACTTTGCGATTTCTTTAATTGCCCTTAGGGTATCCCAGTTGGTTTTCTCAAGTGTGAAATGAGTATATTCGCCGTCCGGAATTTCATTCGTCTCGTTTTGCAACTCCTCCACAAAAAAGTCTTTTACATCGGTTCTCAATTTTCCGCCAGTACCCTCTGTGCCGGTGATAAAATATTCAAGTCCGAGCAGCTCGTCTAGTCCGTAGGAGCTTTTCATTTTTCATTCCAGAAGTTTCAGATGCCCTGTCAATTTGTCCACTAGTTCGTTGGGAGACGGGCCGATGCCCAGTGCTGTCGTGGTTCCAGGAGGCAGCTCTGTTAGACCTGCATCGTTTATTATATAACACGGGAGCTCCTGCCCCTTCGCCATCTCGTAAAGCTCGAAAAGTTCTTTTTCACTTTGCACCTTCACTACGACTTTCTTCTGTCCCTCTCTTTTCCAGACCTCGTACCACTCTTTCTCAAATTTCGTCGCCTTTTCAGCACTCGAAAGAGAGGCATGGGCCACCTGCGCACAGGTCTTGCCCCTGCTCATCCTGAGGTCTGCCCTCACGACAATGACTTGCTTGTGCTCCATGCTCTTATCCTTTGATAATATACAGCAAAAAGCAGGATTATGATGAGAGATAAGGAAACGAAAATGCTTTCAATTCTGATGCCAAACGGGGTGTAATTGAGAATCAGCCCGACTAGCGGTACTATTGCGATGCTGAGTCCCACACTCAGGGCCAGCCTTTCAATGCCGTCTATTGTATCCTCGACTTTTATCGCATCTTCGATATTGCTCCCGAGGTCGATTATGGTCTTGTTCTCTGTGTCGATTTCCTGCTCTTGACCCTCCAGCTCTCTTGCCAGAACCACCACCTGTGAATCGTTGCTTAGTTTAATTGAATGATCGCCTAGGAATTCAGCGAGGTCTTCAATATCATCCTCCTTTCCGAGGATTGATAACTCGCTGGCGCCTTTTTCCTTGACGACGTTTAGAACTTCCGTATAGACCATCTTTTTCGTCTTTGGCCAGAGCGCAGACGTCAGTGCAAAACCCGGAAGGAACATTACAAAGGCGAAACCAAAGACGGCCCTCACAATTTCTAGAACCATGCGACAAATATACCTTTCGCTGTTTTTAAAGTTTATCTACTCTAATAGCACGAGGGTGTTTTGCCACGTAATAAGAAACAGTCTGCCTTTGTTTGTCGTGGAGTACTTGTTTCCAATATGCTCCAACAGACCCTTTTCCAAAAGGAAGGCGACATAGTTCTTAAGCTGTGTATAGCTCAGATTTGCCCTATACAGGATGTTTGTCTTGTTTACCCCCTGTCTTGCTAT
>JAZGIK010000055.1:0-2909 GCA_036482035.1 Hydrothermarchaeaceae archaeon (SeqCode)
AACTGCTTCATAAGCCCTCCACAGATGCCCTCGATGACTTTGATAGGAATCTCCGTTGCACCGATGTGCTGCGTTATTCCTCCCGCTTCCCTCTCCGCGACAGCGCTCCCCCTGATTTTATCTAAAAGTGTGGTCTTTCCGTGGTCCACGTGTCCCAATACGGATACTATTGGCTGTCTGATCATCTTTACTCATGCTCATAAATCCAGTCTTCATCAGTTCTCTTGTATTCGGTTATCTCTTCCGGCTTGAAGAATAGTGATACTTCCCTTTCGGCAGATTCCAGTGAGTCCGAACCATGGACTATGTTTCTGCCCACATCGATGCCAAAATCCCCTCTAATTGTGCCGTGTTCCGCTTCCTTTGGGTCGGTCTCACCGATTAAGGTTCGCAGAACCCTGACAGCTTCCTTCCCTTCAACTACCATTGTGACAACAGGACCAGATGTTATGAATGATATCAAACCAGAAAAAAAGGGCTTGCCTTCGTGTTCAGCGTAATGCCTTTTCGCAAGCTCTTCGTCTATTTTTATCATTTTCATTGCAACAACTTTTAGCCCCTTGGCCTCTACCCGTGAAATCACTTCACCGATGAGGCCTCTGGAAACGCCGTCCGGCTTGACCATCAAAAAGGTTCTTTCCAATTTAATCACTTCTTGCCTTGTTTCTGTTTCTTTTTTATCCATGTTACCTTTCTTGGGACTCTTTTAAGCTTGAGCCTGTTCTTTTCGCATTTACTACTGCAGAAGTGCAGGACCGTGCCGTCCTTTTTTACGAACATCTTTCCGGTCCCAAGTTCGATATCTTTCCTGCAAAAAGAACATCTATATCTTTCCATGATGCCCACCTTAAGGGATTCGGATTTCCTTGGCTTCCCTGTCGGTCTCCATCAGTATCAGGGTATCGCCTACTCGCACAGATCCCTTTACGTTTCTCCTGATTATCCTTCCCTTGTCCCTGCCATCCAGTACCCTGCATTTGACCTGCCATATCTCACCGGTCATGCCTGTTCTGCCGAGAACCTCTACAACGTCTGCAGGAAAGCCCTTGGTTTCTTCTACTTTTGCCATTCTATCGTCCTATTTTTTAATTTCTTTTAGTTTATCTTCGACTTCCATTATCAGTTCCCTTGCCTTTCCAGGGGTTACTATACACGACGAAGCCGTTGGCACTTCAAGGCCGCTTGCCTTTCCCAGTTCAAGTTTATCGGGTACATATACATAGGGGATCTTCTTCTCTTCGCACAGTACGGGGAGGTGTGCAACAGTCTCTTCAGGATCGACGTTTTCTGCTATCAGAACCAGCTTTGTCTGGCCTCTCTCTATCTGTTTTGTGACTTCGTTTGTACCTTTGCTAATCTTGCCGCTTCCTCTAGCTACCTCTAAAGCCTCGTAAGCCTTCTCGGACAGTTCCTTCGGCACTTCAAACTTCACATACATCCTTGCCATTCTTGTACCTCCTTTTTGTCCTTCTCGCTCGGTCTAATCGTAGATTACGACCTCGCTCGAAGAACATGGTCATTGGTAATAAAGAGCTTCCACCCCGGCTGGGGTGTGCATCTTGACACAGATGGCGCACCCTACGTATTTAAAGTTTTCGTAGACTCAAATTTATATGCTCCTCCAGGATACTTAAGCCCATGAATCTCCTCGACATCTACAGCAGGCTCGAATCCCACTTCGGCCCTCAGCACTGGTGGCCCGCGGACACGCCGTTTGAGGTCATAGTCGGGGCGATTCTCACACAAAATACGTCTTGGAAAAACGTTGAAAGGGCAATTGCAAATCTGAAAAAGGAGGGCGTTCTGAGCCCTGAGGGCATCTATCGAATCCCAGTGGAGCGGCTCGAAACACTGCTGGTGCCGTCTGGATTTTATAAAATCAAAACAAAAAGGCTGAAGCATTTTATTGATTTTTTATTTGAAAAATATGACGGTGACTTAGATAGGCTCCTATCGCTTGATACAGACCTGCTTCGAAACGAACTGCTCGGCATTAAAGGAATTGGGAAGGAGACTGCGGATTCGATAATACTGTACGCAGCAAACAAACCGGCTTTTGTCGTCGATGCCTACACCCGGAGGGTATTCGAAAGGTTCGGAATGCTTGAAAAAGATGCCGAATACGATGAAATAAAACGACTGTTTGAAGAGCAGCTGCCCAGAGACACGGAGATTTACAACGAGTTCCATGCCCTTATTGTGGTGCTTGCAAAGGATATATGCAAGAAGAGGCCTGTCTGTGAAAAGTGCCCCCTCGATGATAGCTGTATTTTTAACAACTATTGTACACATTAATCTTCAGTCTGGGAGATATTATGAGTCCTGATAAAGTTAGATGTCCATACTGCGGACAGGAGCACACTGAAGATATGATTGTCGGAATTACTCAGACGATAAACAAAGGAGTCAGGACCGTCTGCGAAGTTGTTCACTGCTCATGTGGAAAGAATTTCAGAGGAAAAATAAAAGAAGAAGTAAAGCTGAAACCACGCAGATAATTATTTTGTAAGTGCATTTATTACACAGCTCTGCGTAACAAGCCCGACCAATTTTTTGCCTTCTACGACTGGGAAACGCTGGTATCCTGTTTTCTTCATTAAATTCACTATCTCGTCAAAGCCTGTATCTTTCTTTATTACCAAAACATCTTTTGTCATTACGTCCTCTATCTTGATTTTCATTGCCCCTTTTCCTACAAGTATGGTATCCCTGTGTGTGATAATGCCAACCATCTCTCCATTCCTGACAACCGGAAGCCCTCCAAGGCCCTGCCTCATCATCCTCAGCTTGGCAGATGCTACGATGTCTGAGGGCGAGGCTGTGACAGGGTCCTTTATCATTATGTCATTGGCCGTTAAATCCATAGGAGTCATGGTATTGATTTCATTACTTAGTAAAAAAAGTTGTGG